>JAYTHL010000389.1:0-3614 GCA_043732605.1 Rhizobacter sp.
CTGGTCGTCATCCACACCGCCGCGCTCGACGTGCTGCTGCTCGAGCGCGCCGATGCGCCGGGCTTCTGGCAGAGCGTCACCGGCTCGAAGGACAGCGAGGACGAATCGCTGGTCGAGACCTGCATGCGCGAGGTCGGCGAGGAGACCGGCATCGCCGTCGGCTCGGCCGGCGTGCCACCGTCGGCGCTGGTCGACTGGCAGCAGGTCAATGCCTACGACATCTATCCGCAGTGGCAGCATCGCTATGCTCCCGGCGTGACCCGCAACACTGAGCACGTCTTCGGCCTCCGCGTCGAGCGCGACGCCGCCGTCCGTGTCGCGCCGCGCGAGCATCTGCGCTTCGAGTGGCTCGACTGGCGCGCCGCTGCCGAGCGCTGCTCGTCGCCGTCGAACGCCGAGGCGATCCTGCAGCTGCGGCGGCGCTCCGGCGTCGCCGCCTCGCCCTGACCGGCCCGCCATTTGCTCACTTCCGCCGCCATGCGAACGTCTCCGACGACCACCCAGTACCCGGGCAACGTCCTGCGCGTGGCCACCTACAACATCCACAAGGGCGTGCGCGGTGTCGGCCCGAAGAAGCGGCTCGAGATCCACAACCTCGTGCTCGGCATCGAGGCGCTCGACGCCGACTTCGTCTTCCTGCAGGAAGTCCGGCGCATGAACCGCGCCGCGGCGCGCCATTTCCCCGACACCAAGATCGGCTGGCCGAAGGCGCCGCAGGCCGAGTACCTCGCGCCCGACGGCTACGAGGTCGCCTATCGCACCAACGCCGTCACGCGCGATGGCGAGCACGGCAACGCGCTCCTCTCGCGCTGGCCGATGGGCGACATCGGCCACCATGATGTCTCCGACCACCGCTTCGAGCAACGCGGCCTGCTCCACGTACCGCTCAACTGGAACGGCACGCCGGTGCACGCGATCGTCGCCCACTTCGGCCTGATCCACGCGAGCCGCGTGCGCCAGTCGCAGCGACTGGGGCAGTTCATCGCCGACTCGGTGCCGAAAGACGAGCCGCTGATCGTCGCCGGCGACTTCAACGACTGGGGCGACCGGCTCGATTCACTGATGGCCCACTGCGGCCTCGAGCGCGGCCTGGTGCGAGGCGATCCGCCGGCGCGCTTCAACACCTTCCCGTCGCGGATGCCGCTGTTCTCGATGGACCGCATCTACATGCGCGGCTTTCGCTGCCTCTCGACATCCGTGCCGCGCGGCGCGAGCTGGGCGCGCATGTCGGACCATCTGCCGCTCGTCGCCGAACTCGAGCTCGCCTAGGCGAGGAGCGCCCGTGCCGCATCCGATCGCCGAGGACCAGCGCGGCGCGGCCGACAACCGCGCCCTCCAGCCCGGCCACCGCGTCCAGCTGCTGAAGGGCGGCACGGCGTACTTCGACGCACTGATCGCGGACTTCGACCGCGCCCGCGTCGAGATCCTGTTCGAGACCTACATTTTCGAGTTCGAAGGCGCGGCGATCGCCGTCGCCGAGGCGCTCGAGCGCGCGGCCGGGCGCGGCGTCCAGGTCAAGGTCGTCGTCGACGGCATCGGCACCGGCGACATTCCGGCCGGCTGGCAGAAGCGCTGGAAGGCGGCGGGCCTGCAGTGGCGCGTCTTCAACCCGGCGCGCGGCTGGCGCGTGCTGCTGCCGGGGCGCTGGCGGCGCCTGCATCGCAAGCTCTGCGTCGTCGACGGCCGGATCTGCTTTTGCGGCGGCATCAACGTCCTCGACGACTACCACGACCCGACGCACGGCCCGCTCAAGCAGCCGCGCTTCGACTTCGCCGTGCGCGTCCGCGGGACGCTCGTCGCCGACGCCCACGAGACGATGACGCGCCTGTGGCTGCGCATGCAGGCGGCGCACGAGGCGCGGCACTTCGACTTCGGGCTCGCGCTGGAGACAGTGCGCAAGGCGGCCGCTGCCGGCACCGATGCCGACGATCCCGAGTTGGCCGCCGGCGACCTGAGCAGCGAGGGCGACGGGCCGCCACCGCTCGCCGGCCTCGTGCTGCGCGACAACTTCCGCTTTCGCAAGCGCATCGAGCACTTCTACCGCTACGCGATCAGTCAGGCGCGGCACGAGATCCTGATCGCCAATGCCTACTTCGTGCCCGGCGTCGCGCTGCAGCGGCGCCTGCTCGGTGCGGCCAAAAGCGGCGTCAAGGTGACGCTGCTGCTGCAGGGCCGCTACGAATACTTCATGCAGCACCACACGAGCCGGGCGATGTACGGCGTGATGCTCGCGGCGGGCATCGAGATCATCGAGTACGCGCCGAGCTTCCTGCACGCCAAGGTCGCGGTGTTCGACAGCGACCAGGGCAGCGTCGCCACCGTCGGCTCGTCGAACCTCGACCCGCTCAGCCTCCTGCTGGCGCGCGAGGCCAACGTCTTCGTGCGCGACGAGCGCTTCGCCGCCGAGCTGCGCGGCCATCTGCTCGAAGCGGTGAAGAGCAGCGGCAAACGGGTCGAGAGCGCCGCCTACAGCAAGCGGCCTTTCGTGCAGCGCAGCCTCGCCTGGATCGCCTACGCCGCCATGCGCATCGCTCTCTTCGCGACGCGCCACCGCTACTGAATGACGCCCCCACGCTCACTGCGTTCGCTGCCCCCCGAGGGGGCGCGGCCGGGCTTGGGGCGGCCTGGCGCCCGGCGGTCCTGCGATGAGTGACGCCCAGGACCTCGTCGTGCAGCGACGGGAAGGGCTCTACTGCCCGCCGGGCGACTTCTACATCGATCCGTGGCAGCCGGTCGATCGCGCGGTCATCACGCACGCCCATGCCGACCACTCGCGTCGCGGCCACACGCACTACCTCGCGGCGGCGCCGGCCGAAGGCGTGCTGCGCACGCGGCTCGGCGAGATCGATCTTCAGACGCTGCCGTACGGCGAGGCCGTCGATCACTTCGGCGTGCGCGTCAGCCTGCATCCGGCCGGCCACGTGCTCGGCTCGGCGCAGGTGCGGCTCGAGCACGAGGGGCGCGTCTGGGTCGCGTCGGGCGACTACTACGTCGCCGGCTCGCGCGCCGACCCGCGCGAGGACAACCAGACCTGCGCGCCGTTCGAGCCGGTGCGCTGCCACTGCTTCATCACCGAGTCGACCTTCGGCCTGCCGATCTACCGCTGGCAGCCGCAAGCCGAACTCTTCGGCACGATCGACGCGTGGTGGCGCGGCAATGCCGAGGCCGGTCGCGCGAGCCTGCTGATGGGCTACAGCTTCGGCAAGGCGCAGCGCATCCTCAAAGGCGTCGACCGCTCGATCGGGCCGATCTTCGTGCACGGCGCGGTCGAGCCGCTGAACCGCGCGTACCGCGCGGCGGGCGTCGACATTCCGCAGACGCCGCTGGTCACCGAGGTCACCGACAAGTCGCTCTTCAAGCGCGCGCTGATCGTCGCACCGCCGTCGGTGCAGGGCTCGACCTGGACGCGCCGCTTCGGCGAGCACGGCGACGCCTTCGCGAGCGGCTGGATGCAGCTGCGCGGCGCGCGCCGGCGCCGCGCCGTCGACCGCGGCTTCGTCCTCTCCGACCACGCCGACTGGCCCGGGCTGCAGCGCGCGATCGGCGCGACCGGCGCCGAGCGCGTCATCGTCACGCACGGCTACGAGGCGGTGATGGTGAGATGGCTTGAAGCC
>JAYTHL010000390.1:0-29419 GCA_043732605.1 Rhizobacter sp.
AGTTGCGTGCTGACTTTCGAGCCGCATCCGCGCGATTACTTCGCGGCGCTTGCGAAGCGACCGGAGCTCGCGCCAGCCCGCATCGGCACCCTTCGCGACAAGCTGGCCGAGCTCGCTGCCGGCGGTGTGGCGCAGACCATCGTGTTGCCTTTCGACAATCGGCTGGCCTCGCAAACCCCCGATGAATTCGTGCGCGACGTACTTGTCGAAGGCCTCGGCGCCCGCTATGTGCTGGTGGGTGACGACTTCCGCTTCGGTGCCAAGCGCGCCGGCGACTACGCGATGCTCGACGCTGCCGGTGACGCGAACGGTTTCGACGTGGCGCGCATGAACAGCTACGAAGTGCATGGCCTGAGGGTGTCGAGTTCGGCCGTGCGCGAGGCGCTGGAGGCCGGACGCATGAAAGAGGTACAGACGCTGCTTGGTCGCCCTTATGCCATCTCGGGCCATGTGGTGCACGGCCGCAAGCTCGGTCGGGCCCTGGGTGCGTCGGCGCCGGGCAAGGACGACGGTTTTCGCACGCTCAACCTGCGGTTCAAGCATTGGAAACCGGCGGCCAGTGGCATCTTCGCGGTGCTGGTGCACGGCCTCGGCGACAAGCCGCTGCCGGGCGTTGCCAACCTCGGCGTGCGGCCGTCGCTCGATGCCAACGACGTGAACGCCGGTCGTGTGCTGCTCGAAACGCATTGCCTGGAGTGGCCCTCGCAACTCGGCATCGAAGGTGCCTACGGTAAAATCGTTCGCGTGGAACTGCTCTCAAAACTGCACGACGAATTGCGCTACACCAGCCTCGAAGCCCTGACTGCAGGCATCGCGAAGGATGGCCGGGACGCGCGCGCGTTCTTCGCGTCCATGCCTGTGCAGACCCACGCAGAAACCCACCGCCAGACCACGCGCGACCGAATTTAGCCTTGCACGCTCGTGCTGCCGCCCTTCGACAAGCTCAGGGCGAACGGCTTTCCCCTCCGTTCCGACGCTGACCCGTTCGGGCTGAGCCTGTCGAAGCCCTGTTCCGTACTCCAATCATGTCCGACACCCCCTCCTCGACCGACTACCGCGCCACTCTCAACCTGCCCGACACCCCCTTCCCGATGCGCGGCGACATGGCCAAACGCGAGCCGGGCTGGGTCAAGGAATGGGAAGACGAAGGCCGCTACCAGCGCCTGCGTGACGCCCGCATGGGCGCGCCCAAGTTCATCCTGCACGACGGCCCTCCGTACGCCAACGGGCAGATCCACATGGGCCACGCCGTCAACAAGATCCTCAAGGACATGATCATCAAGGCGCGACAGCTCGAAGGCTTCGACGCGCTCTATGTGCCGGGCTGGGACTGCCACGGCCTGCCGATCGAGAACGCGATCGAAAAGAAGTACGGCCGCAACCTGAGCCGCGACGACATGCAGGCCAAAAGCCGCGCCTTCGCGACCGAGCAGATCGCGCAGCAGATGACTGACTTTCAGCGCCTGGGCGTGCTGGGCGAATGGACGCATCCGTACAAGACGATGGACTTCGCTAACGAGGCCGGCGAGCTGCGCGCCTTCAAGCGCGTGATCGAGCGCGGCTTCGTCTACCGCGGCCTGAAGCCGGTGTACTGGTGCTTCGACTGCGGCTCGTCGCTCGCCGAGTTCGAGATCGAGTACGCCGACCGCAAGTCGACGACCGTCGACGTCGCCTTCCTTGCTGCCGATCCGGCCGCGCTCGCCGCCGCGTTCGGCCTGCCGTCGCTCGTCAAGGACGCCTTCGCCGTCATCTGGACGACGACGCCGTGGACGATCCCCGCGAACCAGGCGCTCAACCTCAACCCGGCGCTCGAGTACGCGCTCGTCGACACCGAGCGCGGCCTCCTCGTGCTCGCCAGCGCGCTGGTCGAGAAGTGCCTGGCGCGCTATGGCCTCGAAGGCAGCGTCGTCGCGACCACGCTCGGCGAAAAGCTCGACGGGCTGACGTTCCATCACCCGCTTGCAGCGGTCGACGCCGGCTACGACCGGCTCGCGCCGATCTACCTCGCCGACTACGCGACCGCCCAGGACGGCACCGGCCTGGTCCACTCGTCGCCGGCCTACGGACTCGACGACTTCAACTCGTGCCGCGCGCACGGGATGGCGATCGACGACATCCTCAACCCGGTGCAGGGCAACGGCGTCTACGAGGACGCGCTGCCGCTCTTCGGCGGCATGCACATCTGGAAGGCGACGCCGGTCATCGTCGATGCGCTTCGCGCCGCCGGCCGGCTGCTCGCGAGCGACACGCTGGTCCACAGCTACCCGCATTGCTGGCGCCACAAGACCGCGGTCGTCTACCGCGCCGCCGCGCAGTGGTTCGTGCGCATGGACGAGCCCGACGACTCGACCCGCGGCGTCTTCGCGACGCACCCCGCGCCGCAGACCTTGCGCGAGTGCGCGCTCGACGCCATCGACGCGACCGACTTCTATCCCGAGAACGGCCGCGCGCGACTGCACGACATGATCGCCCACCGCCCCGACTGGTGCATCAGCCGGCAGCGCAACTGGGGCGTGCCGCTGCCCTTCTTCCTGCACAAGGTCACGGGCGAGCTGCATCCCGACACGCTCGCCTTGATCGACCGCGCGGCGGCGATCGTCCAGGAAGGCGGCGTCGAGGCGTGGTCACGGCTGTCGGCCGACGACATCCTCGGCGCCGACGGCGAGCTCTCGGCCGCGCACTACGCCAAGAGCAGCGACATCCTCGACGTCTGGTTCGACTCCGGCTCGACCTTCTTCCACGTCCTGCGCGGCAGCCATCCGGGCACGACGATCCCCGACGACGACGGCAAGAGTCCCGAAGCCGATCTCTATCTCGAAGGCCACGACCAGCATCGCGGCTGGTTCCACTCGTCGTTGCTGATCGCCTGCGCGATCGAGGGCCACGCGCCGTACCGCAGCCTGCTCACGCACGGCTTCGCCGTCGACGGCTCGGGCCGCAAGATGAGCAAGAGCCTCGGCAATTTCGTCGCTCTCAACGAGGTCACGGCCAAGCTCGGCGCGGAGATCATCCGCCTCTGGTGCGCGTCGACCGACTATTCGGGTGACCTCGGCGTCGACGACAAGATCCTGGCTCGCGTCGTCGATGCCTACCGGCGCATCCGCAACACGCTGCGCTTCCTGTTCGCCAACACGAGCGACTTCGATCCGGCGACGCACATGGTGGCGGTCGCCGACATGCTCGAGGTCGACCGCTGGGCGCTCGCACGCACGGCCGAGTTGCAGGCCGAGATCGTCGGCACGTTCGACGCCCAGCGCGGCGTCTTCGTCGGCGGCCACTTCGGCAAGTACGAGTTTCATCCCGTCGTCGCCAAGCTGCAGGTGTTCTGCTCGGAAGACCTCGGCGCGTTCTATCTCGACGTGCTGAAGGATCGTCTATATACGACCGCGTCCGGCTCGCATGCGCGCCGCTCGGCGCAGACGGCACTCTTCCACATCGCTCACGCGATGCTGCGCTGGATGGCGCCCTTTTTGAGCTTCACGGCCGAGGAGGCGTGGAATATCTTCGGCGCGAAAGGATCGCCGTCGATCTTCGTCGAGACCTACAGCGACACGCGGAGCTGGAGCGACGCCGAGCTGCTCGCGAAGTGGTTGCGCATCGCGGCTGTGCGTGCGGAGTCGAACCGCAAGATCGAGGCGCTGCGCGCCGAAGGACGTCTCGGCTCGTCGCTGCAGGCCGAGGTCACCGTGAAGGCCGGGCCGGCGATGGTCGACCTGCTCGGTTCGCTCGGCGACGACCTGCGCTTCGTCCTGATCTCCTCGGCGGCGCACGTGCTGCCGCTGGCTGCTGCTGCCGATGCGAACGAGTTCTTCGTCGAGGCCGAACCGATCGCCCGGCCGAAGTGCGAGCGCTGCTGGCACTACCGCAGCGACGTCGGCCACGACTCCGCGCATCCGGGCCTGTGCGGCCGCTGCACTACCAACCTGTTCGGCGCCGGCGAGCCCCGGACGGTGGCCTGATGGCGGCGCGACGCGCATCCCTCGCGCCCTGGCTCGCCATCGCGGCGGCGATCGTCATCCTCGACCAGATCACGAAGGCGATGATCCTGGCTGCGTTCCAGCTCGGCGACGCGCACCGGGTGACGGCCTTCTTCGACATCGTCCGCGCCCACAACCGCGGCGCCGCGTTCTCGTTCCTCAACGACGCGAGCGGTTGGCAGCGCTGGTTCTTCATCGTTCTCGGGATCGCCGCGGCCGTCTTCATCGTCTGGCTGCTCGCGCGCCACGGCGGCCAGCGCCTGTTCGGCTGGGCGCTGGCGCTGATCCTCGGCGGTGCGGTCGGCAACGTGATCGACCGCATGCTCCACGGCTACGTCGTCGACTTCCTCCAGGTGCACTGGGGCGGCGCGTACTTCCCGTCGTTCAACGTCGCCGACAGCGCGATCACGGTCGGCGCGGTGCTGCTCATCCTCGACGAGCTGCGCCGCGTGCGGCGCGCCGGCTGACGCGCCACCGTCGCCGAAGCGCTAGGCCTTCGGCAGTGCCGGTCCCAGACGGCGGCGATGCGCGGATCGGCGTCGATGCGCGCGAGCAGCGCGGCGAACGCCGGCCGCGATTCGGCAAGCGCCTTGCGCGCGCCGCTCCATTTCGAGACGGTCGCGGCGAGGATGTCGAGCGCGCCAAGGTGCTCGCCCGAAAGCGACGGATCAGCCGGGAACGGGTCGGCGAGGATCTGCCACAGCTCGTGCAGCCACGCCTTCCCGCGCGTCTGCATCGCCTGCTTGACGGCATCGCCGGGCTCCGGATACCAGCGATCGGGAAAGTCGAGGATGCCGATGCCGGCATAGCAGTTGGCAGCGACGTAGACGAGGCCGCGGATCTGCTGCGCGCGCCGCGCCGGATCGGTCGCGTGCAGTCCCGAAGCGGGATGAGCGAGTCCGAGGTGGATCAGGATCGCCGCGCTCTCGGTGAGGATGCTGCCGTCGTCGGGCACGAGCGTCGGGATCTGCGCGATCGATTGATGCGCTTCAGCGCGTCGAGCCCCGGCGACGGCTTCCACGACGCCGCGTCGACGGTGCGGTAGGCGATCCCGGCGATCTCGAGACCCGCCTCGGCAGCAGCGGATCCCGAGCCTTTGGTGCCGTGCCGTAGAGGGTCAGCACGGCCGCACGCGCGTCAGGGCGTGAGAATGCTCGACCCGATCGTCTTGCGCGACTCGAGGTCACGATGCGCCTGCACCGCGTCGCCGAGCGCGTAGCGCTGCCCGATGTGGATCTTCACCTGGCCGCTGGCGACGACCGCGAACAGCTCGTCGGCCATTGCCTGCATCGCCTCGCGCGTCGCGATGTGCGTGCCGAGCGTCTGGCGCGTGACGTAGAGCGAGCCCTTCGGTCCGAGCGAGACCGGCGCGAACGGTGGCACGACGCCCGACGCGTTGCCGAAGCTGGCCATCAGGCCGAACGGGCGCAGGCAGTCGAGCGACTTGTCCCAGGTGTCCTTGCCGACCGCGTCGTAGACGATCTTGACGCCCTTGCCGCCGGTGATCTCCTTCACCTTCGCGGCGAAATCCTCGGTGCGGTAGTTGATCGTGAAGGCGGCGCCGTTGTCGCGCGCGAGTGCGCATTTCTCTTCGCTGCCCGCGGTGCCGATCAGCTTGAGGCCGAGCGCCTTGGCCCACTGGCAGGCGATCAGGCCGACCCCGCCCGCGGCCGCGTGCCAGAGGACGAAGTCGCCCGGCTCGAGCGCTTCCTGCGCGCGCACGCGCTTGAGCAGGTACTGCACCGTCAGGCCCTTGAGCATCATCCCCGCGCCGGTCTCGAACGAGATCGCGTCGGGCAGCTTGACGACCGTCTTCGCGGGCATGACGCGCGCGAGCGCATAGCTGCCCGGCGGGCCGCTGCAATAGGCGGCGCGATCACCTGCCTTCAGGTGCGTGACGCCGGCGCCGACCGCCTCGATCACGCCGGCGCCTTCGTTGCCCATGGCGAGCGGCATCGGCATCGCGTAGACGCCCGAGCGCTGGTAGACGTCGATGTAGTTGAGGCCGCAGGCGTGATGGCGGATGCGGACCTCGCCCGCGCCCGGCTCGCCGACCGGCAGGTCGACGAGCTTCATCTCCTCCGGGCCGCCGGGTTTGTCGATGCGGATGGTCGGGCTGGTGCTGGTATGGGTCATCGCGGATCTCGCAGGTGGCAGGAGTGCAGTGCGCTATCGTGCCAGAGCCGACGATGAAGCGCCTGACCCGAGCCCCCAACTTGCCCATCGCCACTCTGTGGGCCGACATGCTGAGCAATGCAGGCATCGCGGCCACCGTGCAGCGCATGTACGCGAGCAGCATCGCCGGCGAGTTGCCACCCGATCAGGCCCTGCCCGAAGTCTGGATCACCGACGACGACGAGCTGGAGCGCGCCGGCACCCTGCTGCACGAGCTGCGTCATCCGGTCCACCGGCACTGGGTCTGCCCGTCGTGTCACGAGCGCGTCGACGGGCCGTTCGAGGAATGCTGGAACTGCGGCGCGGCGATGCCGACGACGTGAGGGCCGCGCGCGCTCGTCTGCGCGCTAGAACGTCCCCGGGTACGCGCCGCCGTCGGCGAGCAGGTTCTGACCGGTGATGTAGCCCGCTGGCACGCTGCACAGGAACGCGCAGATCGCGCCGAACTCCTCGGCGCTGCCGAAGCGCTGCGCCGGGATGTTGCGCTTCCTCTCTTCGGCCAGCACGTCGATCGACTTGCCGGTCTTCTCCGACGCGCCCTTCATCGTCGCGCGCAGCCGGTCGGTGTCGAACGCGCCGGGCAAGAGACCGTTGATCGTCACGCCGCGCGACGCGAGCTTGCTGCGCGCGAGCCCGGCGACGAAACCAGTGAGGCCGCTGCGCGCGCCGTTCGACAAGCCGAGGATGTCGATCGGCGCCTTGACCGCGCCTGACGTGATGTTGACGACGCGGCCGAAGCCGCGCCCGGCCATCTTGTCGACGGTCGCCTTCATCAGCTCGATCGGCGTCAGCATGTTGGCGTCGACGGCCTTGATCCAGGCGTCGCGGTCCCAGTCGCGGAAGTCGCCGGGCGGCGGGCCGCCGGCGTTGTTGATCAGGATGTCGACCTGCGGACAGGCCGCGAGCGCGGCAGCGCGGCCGGCCTCAGTCGTGATGTCGCCGACGACGGCGCGCACCTCGCCGCCGCCGCCGAGCGCGCGCAGCTCCTGCAGCGTTGCCTCGAGCGCATCGGCGCCGCGCGCGGTGATCACCACGTTGACGCCTTCCTTCGCGAGCGCAACGGCGCAACCCTTGCCGAGCCCCTTGCTCGCCGCACACACCAGCGCCCACTTGCCTGTCAGTCCGAGGTCCATCTCATCGTCCTTTCATCATGCTTTCGTGAGCAGCCAGATGCCCGTCAGCACGAGCACCGTGCCGGCGAGGATCCAGCCCGTGAACGGCTCGCCGAGGATGACGATGCCCATCAGGATCGTCGACAGCGGTCCGATCATTCCGGTCTGCGCGACGACCGTTGCGCCGACGCGCTCGATCGCCATCATCACCATCAGCACCGGCGCGAAGGTGCAGACCGTCGCGTTCAGCACCGAGAGCCAGAGCACCGCCGGCTCGACGGCCGCCGCCGAGAGCGGCCGCAGCACGAGGAACTGGGCGATGCACAAGACGCACGCGACGCTCGTCGCGAGGCCGGTGAGACGCACGGCGCCGAGTCGCTTGACCTCTTCACCGCTGTAGACGAGATAGATCGCGTAGCTGATCGCGCTCGCGAACACGAGGCCGGCGCCGCGCGCCGCGTTCGTGCCCTGGAACGAGAGTTCGTGACCGAACACCAGGATCACGCCGCAGTAGCTCACCGCGAGCGCGACGATCTGCCGCGCGTTCACCTTGCGCTTGAAGACGAAGACGCCGAGCGCGAGGACGAGCGTCGGGTTCATGTAGAGGATCAGCCGCTCGAGGCTCGCCGTGATGTAGGCCAGGCCGGCGAAGTCGAGGAAGCTTGCGAGGTAGTAGCCGGAAAAGCCGAGGCCGGTGACGACGAGCCAGTCACGCCGCGTCAGCGCCGGCTTGCCGCGGCCCGCCCACCACGCCAGCACGATGAAGAGCGGCAGCGCAAAGAGCATGCGGTACATGATCAACGTCACCGCGTCGACGCCGTGCCGGTAGGCGAGCTTGACGATGATCGCCTTGCCGGAGAATGCGATCGAGCCCGCGATCGCGAGCGCGAGGCCGGGCCAGGCGCGCGGGGTCGCAGGTCGTTCGTCGGGAGCGGCTTCGACCACGGCCGGGTCCGCCGCAATGGTCTCGGATCGCATCCCGTGCGATTCTAGGGACGATGTCCGATCCGCTTCGCCTGCGCGCCGCCTGCGTGATCGTCACCGGCGCGCTCGACCGCACGACGCGAATCGTCGCCTGGCTGGTGCTGCCGCTCGCGCTGCTGCTGTTCGCGCAGTGGCCGTTGCGCGACCTGGTCGGCGCGTGGTCGCGCCAGGCCAACGACGTCGCCCAGTGGATCTTCGCGCTCTACGTCGCCTTCGCCGTGCGCGCCGCGACGCGCGCGAAGGCGCACATGGCGACGTCGATCGAGGCCACCGCGCCGCGCCCGCACTGGCGCGAGCTCATGGGTCGCTTCGGCGAAGCGGTGCTCGTGCTGCCGTGGGCGATCTTCGTGCTCGTCTCGGGCGCTGCGCCGACGTGGCGCTCGGTCGTCGGTCTCGAAGCGTTCTCCGACACCTTCGATCCGCTCTACTTCGTCATCCGGCTGAGCGCGTGGCTGCTCGCACTGCTCGTCGCGCTCGAAGCGATGCTCGTCATCGTGTCCGCCGGCGGAGACGAGAGATGAGCTGGCTGGGCGCGGCGATGTTCGTCGTCGCGATGGCCGTGATGGTCGCGACCGGCCTGCCGATCTACGCAGTGCTGCTCGGCACGACCGCCGTCTTCGCAGCGCTCGGGGTCGCGATCGGTGCCTTCGCATGGCCGATCCTCGGCGCCTTGCCGAGTCGCGTCGTCGGCCTGCTCGAGCACGATCTGCTGCAGGCGATGCCACTCTATGCGCTGATCGGCGCGCTGCTCAATCGCCTGCCGGTCGCGGCGCAGCTGCATGCCGCCGGCACGCGCCTCTTCGCGCGCTGCGGCGCGGCGTCGCAGCTGTCGGCGCTGGGCGTCGGCGCGTTGCTCGCGCCGATGAACGGCTCGGTCGGCGCGAGCCTCTACACGCTGTCGCGCCGGATCGCGCCGCGGCTGGCGGGCCAAGGCGTCGCGCCCGCCGAGACGGCCGCGACCTTGTGCGTCGCGAGCACGCTCGGCATCGTCATCCCGCCGTCGCTCGTGCTGCTGCTTCTCGGCGACGCGTTGATGCGCGCCCACACCGAGGCGGTGAACGCGAGCCATGCCGCGGTGCAGATCGTCAACACGCAGGACATCGTCCGCGCCGCGCTCCTGCCCGGCCTCGCCGTGTTCGCGACCGCGCTCGCCATCGCCGCGTGGCGCGGGCGCGGGCGCACGCCGCCTGCGCCCACGGCGCTGAAGCGCGGCGAATGGATCGAGGCCACGGTCGTCGCTCTGGTGATCGTCGCGCTGCTCGGCTCGGTCGCCGCCGGCCGGCTCTATGCCGTCGAGGCCGCGGCGACCGGCGCGGTCTCCTTGTTCGCCTGGGCGGTCGTGTCGCGCCGTCTCGATCGATCGGCCTTGCGCGCCGTGCTCGCCGACGCGATGACCCTCACGGGCTTGCTGATGGCGCTGCTCGTCGCCGCGACGAGCTTTTCGCTCGTCCTGCGCGCCTTCGGCACCGACGCGCTCGTCGCTTCCGGGCTCGACGCGCTCGCGCCGCGACCGGCGCTGCTCGCCGGCACCGTCGTCCTGATCTTCGTGGGCTGCTCGTTCGTGCTCGATGCCTTCGAGATGATCTTTCTCGTCGTGCCGCTGGTGATGCCGCCGGTGCTCGTCGCGGTGCCCGACGCGGCGTGGGTCGCCGCGATCACGCTGCTCGTTCTCCAGGCTGGCTTCCTCATGCCGCCTTTCGGCTACGCCGTCGTGATGTCGCGCCGACTGCTCGCAACGCCGCCCTCGCTCACGGATCTGGCACGCGCGCTCGCACCGCATCTCGCGGCGCAGGCGCTGGTCGTCGCCGCGCTCGTGGCCTGGCCGTCGCTGGCACATCTCGGCCACGCGCCGGTGAGCGCGGCGCCGTCGCTGTCGGAGCAGGACATCGAGCGCCTCATGAACGAAGCGAGCCGATCGAATCCGAAGCCTTGAGCCGCGGGCAGCTCGCCCTCGTCAGAAGCCCGCGGCCTGCCCGTCGCGGCGCGGATCGCTCGCGGCGACGTAGCCCTCGACCGCCGGATCGCCGAGGCGCCAGATGAACTGTCCGGCGCCGAAGTCCTGGTAGCTGTCCTGGATCACCTCGACCTCGTGGCCGCGCGCGACGAGGCCCTCGACGGTCTTCGCGGCCATCGTCGCCTCGACGTTGATCTCGAGACCGTCGTTGAAGCGCCAGCGCGGCGCGTCGCACGCCGCCTGCGGCTGCTGGCGATGCGCGAGCATGCGCACGATCGTCTGCAGGTGCGCCTGCGGCTGCATGTTGCCGCCCATGATGCCGAAGCTCATCTGCGGCTGGCCGTCCTTGGTGAGGAAGGCCGGGATGATCGTGTGGAACGGACGCTTGCCCGGCGCGACGCAGTTCGGGCTCTGCGCGTCGACGTGGAAGCCGTGGCCGCGGTTCTGCATCGAGATGCCCCACTCCGGCACGACGATGCCAGAGCCGAAGCCCATGTAGTTGCTCTGGATGAAGCTCACCATCATGCCGCCCTCGTCGGCGGCGCTGAGATAGATCGTGCCGCCCTTGACCGGGTTGCCGGCGCCGAATCGCTGCGCCCGCTTCGGGTCGATCAGCTTCGCGCGGCCGGCGAGATAGGCGTCGTCGAGCATCTCCTCGGTGCTGAGCCGCATGCCGTCGCGCTGATCGGCGACGTGCGCGTAGACGTCGGCGAAGGCGAGCTTCATCGCCTCGATCTGCAGGTGCTGCGATTCGGCGCCGTCGATCGGCAGCGACTCGATGTTGAAGTGGCGCAGGATGCCGAGCGCGACGAGCGCGCCGATGCCCTGGCCGTTGGGCGGGATCTCGTGCAGGCGGTGGCCGTAGGTGTCGATGCCGATCGGCTCGACCCACTCCGGCTTGTAGGCGGCGAAGTCCTTCGCCGTCATCGAGCCGCCGTTGGCGCGCGAGTGTGCTTCGGCGGCCTCGGCGATCTCGCCGCCGTACATCGCCTGGCCGCGCGTCGCGGCGATCGCCTTCAGCGCTCGCGCGGCGGCAGGAAACGCGAATCGCTCGCCGACCTCGGGCGGGCGCCCATGCGGCAGGAAGGCCTCGGCCCAGCCGGGCATCGATCCGAGCAACGGCGCGGCCGCGACCCATTTCTGCTGGACGATGATCGGCATCGCATAGCCGCGCTCGGCGACCTCGATCGCGGGCGCGAGCAGGTCGGCGAAGGGCAGCTTGCCGAAGCGCTCCGACAACGCGACCCATGCGGCGACGGCGCCGGGCACGGTGACCGAATCCCAGCCGCGCATCGGCGGCCGCCTCGGATCGGCGCCGTACTTGCGCCGGAAATAGTCGACGTTCCACGCCGCCGGCGCGGGGCCGGAAGCGTTCAGGCCGTGCAGCTTCTTGCCGTCCCACAGGATGCAGAAGGCGTCGGAGCCGAGGCCGTTGCTGCACGGCTCGACGATGGTCATGACCGCAGCGGCGGCGATCGCGCCGTCGACGGCGTTGCCGCCCTGCTGGATCGTGCGCAGCCCAGCCTGCGCGGCGAGCGGATGCGAGGTCGAGACGACGTTACGCGCGAAGACCGGAACGCGCGTCGAGGGGTAGGCCGTCTTCCAGTCGAAGTTCATGCCGCAAGTATCGGCGCTTCCGCGCCGGGCGTCGCGATCTGAGTCAGTCCTCCGAGAACGCGACCTCGCGCTTCTTGCTGATCGACGGCAGCGTCACGATCACGATCAGCAGCGCGGCCGCGATCAGCAGGCCCGACGACAGCGGCCGCGTGGCGAAGGTGGTCCAGTCTCCGCGCGAGAGCAGCAGCGCGCGACGCAGGTTCTCTTCCATCATCGGCCCGAGGATGAAACCGAGCAGGAGCGGGGCCGGCTCGCAGCCGAGCTTGTAGAACATGTAGCCGATGAAGGCGAAGAGCGCCGTGAGGTAGACGTCGAAGGTGCTGTTGCTGAGCGTGTAGACGCCGATGCAGCAGAAGAGCGTGATCGCCGGGAACAGGAAGCGATAGGGCACGGTGAGCAGCTTGATCCACATGCCGATCAGCGGCAGGTTGAGGATCACGAGCATCGCGTTGCCGACCCACATCGAGGCGATCAGGCCCCAGAAGAGCTGCGGGTTCGAGGTCATCACCTGCGGGCCCGGCTGGATGCCCTTGATGGTCATCGCGCCGACCATCAGCGCCATCACGGCATTCGGCGGGATGCCGAGCGTGAGCATCGGGATGAACGAGGTCTGCGCGCCGGCGTTGTTGGCCGACTCCGGCCCTGCGACGCCCTGGATCGCACCCTTGCCGAACGGGATGCGCGGGTTGCGCGTCAGCTTCTTCTCGACCGTGTACGAAGCGAACGAGGCGAGCAGCGCACCGCCACCCGGCAGCACGCCGAGCACCGAGCCGAGCGCCGTGCCGCGCAGCACCGAAGGCCAGGCCTCGTGGAAATCGCGCATCGTCGGCCACAGGCCCTTGACCTTGCTCGTGAACACTTCGCGATGCTCCGCCGGCTGGCCGAGGTTGGAGATGATCTCGCCGAAGCCGAACACGCCCATCGCGATGACGACGAAGCCGATGCCGTCGGTGAGCTGCGGGATGTCGAAGCTGTAGCGCGCGGTGCCCGAGATGACGTCGGTGTTGATCTGCGCGAGCAGCAGGCCGAGCAGGATCATCGAAATCGCCTTGACGAGCGAGCCCGAGGCGAGGACGACGGCGCCGATCAGGCCGAGCACCATCAGCGAGAAGTACTCGGCCGGGCCGAACTTGAACGCCAGCTCGGTGAGCGGCGGCGCGAACGCGGCGATGATGACCGTGCCGACGCAGCCGGCGAAGAACGAGCCGAGCGCTGCCACCGAGAGCGCGGCGCCGGCGCGGCCCTGGCGCGCCATCTGGTAGCCGTCGATCGCGGTCACCACCGACGACGACTCCCCCGGCACGTTGATCAGGATCGCGGTCGTCGAGCCGCCGTACTGGGCGCCGTAGTAGATGCCGGCCAGCATGATCAGCGCCGGCGTCGCCTCGAGCGCGTAGGTCGACGGCAGCAGCATCGCGATCGTCGCGACCGGGCCGATGCCCGGGAGCACGCCGATCAGCGTGCCCAGCATCGCCCCGAAGAACGCGTAGCTCAGATTCGTGAACGTGAACGCGACGCCGAAGCCGATGCCGAGGTTGTGAAGGAGATCCATGCGAGCCCGCGTTGTGATCGAAAGGGGTGACGCGGCGATCAGCCCACGAACCACGGCCAGACGGGAATCGTCAGCTTCAGACCCCAGACGAAGATGATCCAGGCACCGGCGGTGAGGACGACGGCATTGGCGACGACGCCTTTCCAGTGGAACTCGTCGCCGGCCAGGCTGGAGATGCCGATGAGCACGGGAACCGTGAGCGCGAGGCCGAGCGGCTCGAGCATCGCGCCGAACGACGAGATCGCGACGACGATCACTGTCAGCGGCCGCCACGCGAACGAGCCGACCTTGTCGCCGCCTTCGCTTTCGATGGTCAGCGACTTGAAGAGCACGACCGCGCCGAGGATCGCGAGCAGCAGGCTCAGGCCGAGCGGGAAATAGCCTGCGCCCGGATGCGCCGACAGCTGCGACAGGCGCGCCCACAGATTGGCGGCGCACGGATCGTTCGGCGGGCACGCCGGACCCATGCTGTAGTGGGTGGCGCCGACGGCGAAGACCACGCCGACGACGACGAACATCAGGCCCGACCAGAAGTCGCGCTCGCTCTTGATCTTCAACGATGCCTCGCAGCGCAGTCAGGACCGCGGCGATTCTAGGCAGCCGGCTTCGGCCGCCGGGGCAACGTTTACACCGAGCGCCGGAGCGCTGCGATCACTCCCAGGCGGGCGTCGCGCGGAGGACTTCGTCGAGCGTGGTCACGCCTTCGGCGACCTTCATCGCACCGGCCAGGCGCAGCGGCCTGAGGCCATCTTGCAGCGCCTGCGCGCGCAGCTTGCTCTCGTCGCAGACCGGCTGGATGGCGTTGCGCGCCGCGTCGCTCACGGTGAGCAACTCGAACAGGCCCGCCCGGCCGCGAAAGCCCGTCATCCGGCATTCGAGGCAGCCGACCGCCTTGTACGGGCGCACGCCGCCATTCAGCCGCCAAGGCTTGACGACCT
The DNA here is from genome assembly GCA_043732605.1 of Rhizobacter sp. Lineage (GTDB taxonomy): Bacteria > Pseudomonadota > Gammaproteobacteria > Burkholderiales > Burkholderiaceae_C > Schlegelella_A. The sequence goes on from JAYTHL010000390.1 coordinate 14,310, forward strand.
CGTGCAGGGTCTCGCGCGTGACCTCCTCGTCGGGCTGCTTGCAGGCGACGCAGAGCGTGCGCACCAGCCGTTGCGCAAGCACGCCGATCAGCGTCGAGCCGATCAGGTACGGCGCGACGCCGAGGTCGTTCAGACGCGTGATCGCCGATGCCGAGTCGTTCGTGTGCAGCGTCGAGAAGACGAGGTGGCCGGTGAGCGACGCCTGGATCGCCATGTCGGCGGTCGGCAGGTCGCGGATCTCGCCGACCATGATGATGTCCGGGTCCTGGCGCATCAAGGCGCGCAGGCCTTCGGTGAAGCCGAGGTCGATGCCGGTCTGCACCTGCGTCTGGTTGAACGCGGGCTGGATCATCTCGATCGGATCCTCGATCGTGCAGACGTTGACCTCGTCGGTCGCCAGGCGCCGGAGCGTCGAGTAGAGCGTCGTCGTCTTGCCCGAGCCGGTCGGGCCGGTGACGAGGATGATCCCGTGCGGCCGCGCGACGAGCTCTTCCCAGCGCCGGCCGTCGTGGTTGCCGAAGCCGAGGCTCTCGAGCGTCTTGACGGTGGTGTCGGGATCGAAGATCCGCATCACCATCTTCTCGCCGAAGGCCGTGGGCAGCGTCGAGAGCCGCATTTCGACTTCGTCGCCGGCCGGGTTGCGGACCTTGATGCGGCCGTCGAGCGGACGACGCCGCTCGATCACATCCATCCGGCCGAGCAGCTTGACGCGCGCGACCATCGCGCTCATCACGCCTGGCGGCAGCTGGTAGACGGTGTGCATCACGCCGTCGATGCGGAAGCGGATGACGCTCCTCTCGCGGCGCGGCTCGAGGTGGATGTCGGAGGCGCGCTGGTCGAACGCGTATTGCCAGAGCCAGTCGACGACCTGGATGACGCCCGAGTCGTTGGCGTCGAGCTGCTTGCCGGACTTGCCGAGCTCGACCAGCTGCTCGAAGTTGGCGAGCGCCGCCGACTCGCCCATCTTGGTCGCGTTGCGCACCGAGCGCGAGAGCGCGTAGAACTCGGTCGTGTAGCGCGCGATCTCGACCGGGTTGACGACGACCAGGCGGATCGTGCGGCGCGTGTGCGCCTCGATCTCCGGCACCCAGAGCACGTCGAGCGGCTCGCAGGTCGCGATCGTCACCTCGGTCGCGCCGAAGCTGAGCGGCAGCGCGTGGCGCCGCTCGGCGTACTGGATCGACATCACGTCGGCGACGCGGCCGACGTCGACCTTGAGCGGATCGATGCGCGCGTACGGCAGCTTGCAGCGCTTCGCGAGCCACTCCGTGAGCGTCTCGGTGTCGAGCACCTTGCCGTCGCCCAGGCGCGTGAGGCCGGCGCTGCCGAGCCGCACCAGCGGATGCTGGGCGCTGTTGCCGCCGGCGAAGCGGCGCGCGGTGCGCTCGACGTCCTCGGGGCTCAGGATCTTGTCGTCGCGCAGCCAGGCGAGCACCGTGCGCCAGGTGAGCTTGCCGCTCGAGACGACATTGAGCGTGAGATCGGTCTGGGCAAAGGTAGACGTGCCCGACGTGCCCGACGTGCTGCGGCCGGGCGAGATCGAGCGCTCCATGTCGCTCTCGCGGCCGAGGGCGGCGTCGCGCGTCGGCACGATCGGCCGGGCACCGGCGGCCGCGAGGTCGCGCTGCACCGATCGAAGCGCCGCGGCCGCTGGCTCCTTGCCGGTGTCGGTGGGCACGATCTTGGGTTTCATTCGGGGAGGTCGTCGGGCAAGAGAGCCGCAGGCGCGGGCCGCATCATGCGCAGCCACTTGCGAGCCGGCAGCTCCCATCGAGTTTCGATGTTTTCGGCACGCCGGGCAAGCTCGTCCCGGGCGGGTAACGTGACATGCTTCATCGCCAGGACGACGGTGTTGCCCTCGCGCGTCGGCTTGAGCGCGAGAACGGCGTGCTCGCCGAAGGCGGCGGCGATGCGCGCGGCGCTGGTCTCGAAGCTCGCGTCGCGGCCGAACAGGTTCACCGTCATCACGCCGCCGTCGGCGAGGAGATCGAAACAGGCGCGATAGAAGCGCGCGCTGTCGAGAACCGGACTGGCAGCTTCGTGATCGTAGAGATCGACGCACAGCACGTCGGCGGTGTCGCGATGCTCGGGCGCGGTCACATAGGCGAGCGCGTCGCCGTCGATCACTTCGAACTTCTCCGATGCGGCGGGCAGCCGGAACCAGATCCGGCAGGCATCGACGACGCGCGGATTGAGCTCGACGACGGTGGTCCGCATCTTCAGCTTCTTCGCGCAGAAGCGCGTGATCGCGCCGGCGCCGAGGCCGAGCTGGACGGCATGTCCCGTGGCCAGCGTCGCCGGATCGCACAACAGCATCCACACCATCATCCGGCGCACGTACTCGAGCTCGATCGCGAGCGGATCGTCGATGCGCATCGCGCCCTGGATCCACGGCGTGCCGAGATGCAGGTAGCGGACGCCGTCCGATTCCGAGATCGTGACTTCGGGCAGCGGCTCGCTCGTCCTCGTGCTCATGCGGCCGCGCCGATGAGAGCCGCGAGGCGCGGCAGCGAGCGCAAGGCATTGGCGCTGGTCGCGGCGGCGAGCTCGCCGGCCGACACGCCGCGCAAGGTCGCGAGTTCCGCGCCGATGCGCGGCAGCTCGGCCGACTCGTTGCGCATCGAGGCGCCCGCCGCGCGCGCTTCGGCCGTGCGGTACAGCCACTGCGGCGCGATGTCGGGCGCATCGGTCTCCATCACGATCGCGTCGAGCGGCACGGCCTGGCCGACGCGCCGGATCCGGAGCGCGCGGTCGAAGGTGACGGCGCCGCCGAAGCCGAGTCGAAAGCCCAGCCCGACGAAGGCTTCGGCTTGCTGCGCGCTGCCGTTGAAGGCGTGGGCGATGCCTCCGTGGCCGGGCGTGCCGCGCAGATGCTTGAGCACGACATCGATCGCACGTCGCACGTGCAGCAGCACTGGCAATCCGAACTCGTCGGCAAGCGCGAGCTGGGCCGAGAAGAAGCGCGCCTGGCGATCGCGGTCGAGGCCGGCGATGAAGTGATCGAGGCCGATCTCGCCGACCGCGACCAGACGCGGATCGTCGCGGTGCTGCTCGAGCGCCGCGCGCAGCATGCCGAGATCGCCGTCGGCGGCGCGATCGGTGCACATCGGATGGATGCCGAGCGCGTACGACAGGCCGTGACGATGCGCCAGCTCCCGCACGCGTGCGAAATTGCCGGCATCGACGGCCGGCAGCACGATCTGCACGACGCCGGCCGCGCGCGCCCGCTCGACGACGGCGTCGCGATCGGCGTCGAATTCGGCGGCGTCGAGGTGGCAATGCGTGTCGAGCCACTCCGGTGCGCCGTCGTCCCCGGCGTGCACCGCCCGGGCGCTCGATCCGCACGCTCGATCCGACGGTGAAGGCTGCGACATCGCCGCCATGATGCCTCGACCGGCGCAGCGCCCCTCGCCTCTGACAAGTCATGCCTGCCGTGCTACCGTATCGACGAAGGTCGGCAGCTTGCCGGCGGCGCAAGTCTTGCGTCACCGATCGTCCGGCCTCCGCGGCCCGGATGACCCCGATGAAACGAGTCCCGCTGTACAGCCGTTCGCAACGCCCGGTCGAGTCCGAGACCGAGGCAGCACCCTTCGCGCCGGCGAGCGGCGACGGTGCGGCGCTCGGGACGAAGCGGTCGCGCATGGCGAGCACTCTGCTCAAGCACGAGCGCCGGCTCTGGGCCTTCGCCGTCATCGCCCTCGCGGCAGCCATCTGGTGGCTCGGCCCCACCTACAACGCCAAGCCGCCCCTGACTTTCGAGCAGATCGAAGCCGGCATCCGCCAGTCGATCGAGGACAAGCCGCTGATCTCTCCGGCGTCGCGCGCCTACGACTCGATCATCCCGTCGGTCGTGCGCGTCGTCGGCCTGATGACCGAAGGCGACGACGGCAGCGACGGCAAGGAGAGCGGCAGCGTCGAGCGCGGCATCGGCACCGGCGTCGTCATCATCGACAACGGCACCATCCTCACCAACCTGCACGTCGTCGCCGGCGCGAAGAAGGTCCGCGTCACGTTCTTCGATGGCTCCGAGTCCGATGCCGTCGTCCTCAGCACGCAGCCCGAGAACGACCTGGCTGTCCTGCGCGCCAAGACCATTCCCGACGATCTCGAAGCCGCGACCATGCGCTCGACCGCCGACCTCGCGTCGGGCGATCGCGTCATCGCCGTCGGCTTCCCGTTCGGCATCGGGCCGTCGGTATCCGAAGGCGTCGTCTCCGGCTTGAAGCGCCAATTCCGCTCGCCCGACGGCCGGCAGATGCTCACCAACCTGATCCAGTTCGACGCCGCCGCCAATCCAGGCAACTCGGGCGGGCCGCTGGTGACAATGGACGGCGAGGTCGTGGGCATCGTCACGGCGATCCTGAACCCGAACCGGCAGCGCGTCTTCATCGGCATCGGCTTCGCCGTGCCGATCGAGAACGCTGCGGCGGCGGCCGGCATGCCGCCGTTCTGAGAGATGTCATTCTGAGCGCGAGCGAAGGATCACGTCATCTCTGCGCCGAGCTTCTTCACTGCGTTCAGGATGACACCCTTCTTCTCATGAGCACTTCGCGATGACCGACTCTTCTTCGATCCCGGCCGAGGCCGCCAACCTCATGGAGCGTGTGCTCTACGAGGTCAAGCGCGTCGTCGTCGGCCAGGACCACTTCCTCGAGCGCGTGATGGTCGCCGTGCTGGCGCAAGGCCATTTGCTCGTCGAGGGCGTTCCCGGCCTGGCCAAGACGCTCACCGTGAAGACGCTCGCGCAGACGCTGCGCGGCACCTTCAAGCGGATTCAGTTCACGCCCGATCTGGTGCCGGCCGACCTCGTCGGCACGCGCATCTTCAATCCGCGCACGGGCGAGTTCTCGACCTCGCTCGGCCCCGTCTTCACGCACCTGCTGCTCGCCGACGAGATCAACCGCGCGCCGGCCAAGGTGCAGAGCGCGCTGCTCGAGGTGATGCAGGAGCGCCAGGTCACGATCGCCGGCGAGACCCACAAGGTGCCCGAGCCCTTCCTCGTGATGGCGACGCAGAACCCGATCGAGACCGAAGGCACGTACCCGCTGCCCGAGGCGCAGGTCGACCGCTTCATGATGAAGGTGCTGGTCGACTACCCGAGCGAGGAAGAGGAGTTCGTGATCGCCCAGCGCGTCACTGGCCCGCCGGTGACGATGAGCCCGATCGCGAGCATGGGCCAGCTCCAGGAGCTGCAGCAGGAGTGCCGCAAGGTCTACGTCGACCCGTCCCTGATCCAGTACGCCGTCAAGCTCGTCAGCGCGACGCGCCGGCCCGATCGCTACGACCTCGCCGACGTTGGCAAGTACCTCACCTTCGGCTGCAGCCCGCGCGCGACCATCGGCCTGATCGAAGGCGCCCGCGCGCTGGCCTTCATGCGCGGCCGCAGCTACGCCCTGCCGGAAGACATGACCGGCCTCGTCGGCGACGTCATGCGCCATCGCCTCGTGCTCTCGTACGAGGCGCTCGCCGAAGGCATCGACGCCGACAGCGTGATCGCACGCGTGATGAAGAAGGTTCCGGTGCCCGACAAGCCGCTCGCGACGAGCGCCGACGCCGCGCGATGAGTGAGACCACGCCGAGCCTGGAAGGCGCCCTCGGCGAAAGCGCCGGCGCGCTGCTGAAGCGGCTCGAGTGGACCGTGCTGCGCCGCCTCGACGGCGTGCTGCAGGGCGACCACCGCACGCTGATGCGCGGCGCCGGCCTCGACCTCGCCGACCTGCGCGAGTACCAGCACCACGACGACGTCCGCCACATCGACTGGAACGTCACGGCGCGGCTGCAGCAGCCCTACGTGCGCCAGTTCACCGAAGACCGCGAGCTCTCGGCGTGGTTCCTCGTCGACCTCTCCGCCAGCGTCGACTTCGGCTCGAACCGCCGCACCAAGCGGATGGTCGCGCGCGAGTTCGTGGCCGTCCTGGCGCGGCTCCTGACGCGTCACGGCAACCGCGTCGGCGCCCTGCTCTACGGCACCAGCGTCGACACCACGCTGCCGGCGCGCGGCGGCCGGATGCACGTCCTCGAGCTGCTGCAGCGCATGGCCGCGCGGCCGGCCGAAGCCGCGGCCGGCGCCACCGACCTGAGCGAGCTCGTCGCCGCCGCGCAGCGCACGATCAAGCGCCGCTCGACCATCTTCGTGATCTCCGACTTCATCAGCCCGCCCGGCTGGGAGAAGACGCTCGGCACGCTCGCGCTGCGCCACGAGGTGACGGCCGTGCGTCTGTTCGACGCGCTCGAGATGCAGCTGCCCGACATCGGCCTGGTGACGATGAAGGACGCGGAGACCGGCGAGCAGATCGTCGTCGACACGCACCACAAGGGCTTTCGCGACCGCTTCGCCGCCGCGGCAGCGCGGCGCGAGACGACGCTGCGCGCGGCGCTCGCGAAAGCCGGCGTCGACACGCTCGAGCTCGGCACCGACGACGACCTGGTCGACGCCGTGCTGCGCTTCACCGACCTGAAGAAGCAGCGCAGCCGCCTGGCCAACTGGAGCGGCGCGCGCAACCGATCGATCGCGCACGTCCGGCCGGCGGCGGCCACCTCCGGCGGGAGAGCGTCATGACGCCGGCGACGCCCTGGATGACCTTCCTCTGGCCGTCGATGCTGTGGGCGATGCTCGTCCTGCCCACGGCGATCCTGCTCTACTGGTTCCTGATCACGCGGCGCAAGAAGACGAGCCTGCGCTACGCCAACCTCGGCCTCGTCAAGGAAGCGCTCGGCTCGCGCAGCGCCTGGCGCCGTCACGTGCCGCCGGTGCTCATGTTCCTCGCCCTGGCGACGCTGCTCTTCGCGTCGTCGCGACCGGCTGCGCTGGTCACGCTGCCGTCGGCGCAGGAGACGATCGTGCTGGCGATGGACGTCTCCGGCAGCATGCGCGCCGCCGACGTGCTGCCGAGCCGCATCGTCGCCGCGCAGGAAGCGGCCAAGACCTTCGTCACCGAGCTGCCGCGCAATGTGAAGATCGCCGTCGTCTCGTTCGCCGGCACGGCCGCCGTCGTGCAGGCGCCGACGCTCAGCCACGACGACGTCAACGCCGCCATCGACCGCTTCCAGCTGCAGCGCGGCACCGCCATCGGCAGCGGCATCGTGCTGTCGCTGGCGACGATCTTTCCCGAGGCCGGCATCGACCTCTCGCAGATCACCGGCGAGCGGCGCATGCCGCCCGGCCCGAACGACAAGCCGGCGCCCGACTTCAAGCCGGTCGCGCCGGGCTCGTATGCGTCGGCGGCGATCATCCTGCTCACCGACGGCCAGCGCACGACCGGCCCCGATTCGCTCGAGGCCGCGAAGATGGCGGCCGACCGCGGCGTGCGCATCTACACCGTCGGCATCGGCACGAAGGAAGGCGAGACGATCGGCTTCGAGGGCTGGTCGATGCGCGTGCGCCTCGACGAGGAAACGCTCAAGTCGATCGCCAAGCTCACCAACGCCGACTACTTCTATGCCGGCACCGCGGCCGACCTGAAGAAGGTCTACCAGGGACTCAGCACCCGGCTGATCGTCGAGAAGAAGGAGACCGAAATCAGCGCCCTCCTCGCCGCCCTCGGCGCCGGGCTGATGCTGATCGCCGCAGGCCTCTCGGTCTGGTGGTTCGGCCGGGTCGCCTAGGGTCGCCGCCGACACGTTTCATCACGTTCGCCGCGAACATCCCGTTACCGAGTTGACGGGATCGACACGATCGTCCCCTTGAGGGGCGACACAAATCTGCCGAAGCAGACTTTGTACCGGCCGTGGCCGCGGCGCACTGCGCTGCGGGGCACGAGCCGACGTACCTTCAGGCTTCGAAGACGAAGTCGTCCAGGCAAAGGCAGGTCGAATGAGCACATACCGGTTGTACAAGTCCCCCGAAGGCGACATCGTTCGCGTCAAGATGGGTTTCTCGTGGCAGGCGTTCTTCATCGGCTCGATGAAGGCGATCGTCAAGCGCACCTGGCTGCTGGTGGCCATCGGCCTGGCCTACTACGTGGGCGAGGCGTACCTCAACGGCGCGCCGACGCCGACCTCGCGCACCGCCGCGGTCGCGCTCGCGGGCCTCGGCTTCTACGCCGTCTACATGCTCTTTTGCGGCGTCAATGGCAACCGGTGGCTGTGCGGGTCGCTGCGCCGCCGCGGCTTCACGCTGATCGGCGAGGAGCGCGGCTGATCCACGCGACTGCCTGCGTCAGCCGAAGCGGCCGTGCAGGAACCAGCCGCTCTCGTTCGCGCCCGAAGCCGATAGCGGCAAGCGCGCGCGGTAGATCCAGACCAGCGCGCCGTCGGCCGCCTCGGCGATGAAGTAATCGCGCTCGGCGAGACCTGCGTCCCACCAGCCGGCCTCGATCCGCTCGGGGCCCGAAAGCAGGCTGAGCGGACGGCCGTCGAGCAAGGGACGCGAGCGCCGCTCCTGCAACGGCTCGCTCACAGGCTGCAGCCACACCGGACGCGCCGAGGCCGCCGTCGCCTCGATCTCCTGCGGCGCCGATGCTGTCGAAGCATCGCGCCGGCCCTTCGAGCCCGCAGCGCGCTGCGGCCGGCCGCCGGCATCGGCGCGACTGAGGCTGCTCGCCCGCTCGGGTCGATGGTCCGCGACCGCGCCCAGGCACTGCACCTGGTCGGCGCCGAGTCGCGCTTGGAGGCGCTCGATCAATCGCGTCAGGCCTTCGTTCTCGCTCTGCTTCGTCGGGAACAGCTCGGTGTTGGGCGAGGCGCGCTTGACGATGTCCTCGGCCTGCAGCGCGAGCTCGAGCGTGGGCGCCGGCAGCTGCACCTGCGCCAGGCGCTCGCGCAGCAGCACGAGCAGATGGGCGCAGTCGCGCGATGGCTCGGCCAGCGCGATCTCGAGCGATGTCGCCTGCGGCGTGCGGTCGCCCTGCTGCCAGCGCGTCTCGTGGTGCATCAGCAGGCGAAAGCGCCGCACGAAGGAATGCTGCGCCGAGAGCCACGTGACGAGCCGCGCGAGCAGCACCGACGCGCCGTACAAGACCTGCTCGGTGCTGTCGGCGCGCGCGAAGAGCTCGAGGCGGCTCTCGAACAGTCGCGCAGGAACGATCGCCTCGCGCGGATCGGGACGGCGGCCGAAGGCGGCGTCGATCTCCGCCAGCATCGCTTCGCCGAAGCGGCGCGCGAGCCCTGCGCGCGGCAGGCCGAGCAGGTCGCCGACCTGACGCAGGCCCATGCCCTGCAATGCTTCCCAATGCTCGCGACCGGGGCCGATCAGCCAGATCGGCGCCGCGGCCAGCGCCGCGCGCGTCGCTTCCAGGCTCGGGCAACGCGGCGGCGGCTCGACCCGGACGAGGACCGCGGCCCCGGCGGCCGTCGCGGCGACCGCGATGCGCAGCTCGTGGCCGAGCGGCCGGACCGCGTGCAGCAGACGCTCGAGCAGGCGATCGATGCCGCCGAAGTAACGCAGGCTCGCCTGCACTTCGAGCAGCACGGTGTGCGCGGCGGCACCCTCGCTGCCCGGCTGCAGCGACACGTTCGGGGTGAAGGCGAGCGCGGCGTGCGCGACCGGCAGCAGTGCTTCAGCGTCGCGCGTCGCGTCGGCCTGGCCGAGCGTGATGCGCGGCGCGAACGCGAGCGCGGTGGCGCGCTTCAGCCCAGGCTTGACGCCTTCGGCCTGCGCGGCCGCGTTGGCCGCCGAGATGCGGTGCTCGTCGACCAGCGCGATCGGCTGTCCGGCAGCGGCCGCGGCATCGCCCACGACCAGGGTCGCGGCGAACGACTCGAGCGAGAGGCAGGGAAGATGGAGCGCGACCCAGAGCACGACGGAGCGAGAAGGAAAAGAGGCGACCGGGACGCGTGGAGGATCGCTGCCACGACGGGGTCAGGCGAAGTTGACGAAGGTCGCGGCCTGCCATGCGGAGGCCCGCTCGCGATCGCTCTCCGAGCGGCGCCGGGCCGCGCTCGACAGCACCGGCGGCAGCGCCAGCTGCAGGGGAGCCTCGAGCGGCGGGCCGCGGCGCTTGAGGACGCGCAGCTGCAGGCGATCGGCGCCACCGGGCTGCAATGCCAGGCGCAGTGGCGACGCCGTCGGACGGCCCGCGACCGACGCTTCACGCATCACGAACGCGGCGCCGTCGTGGTTGTGGGCGGCGAGCTGGAGCCGGCGCAGCCGATCGGTGCGCAGTCGCGGTGGCAGCCAGGCGAGCACGGCCCCGACGTGGCCGCTCTTCAAGGCCTGCTCGAGGGCCCAGAGACTGTCGCTGCCGGGAACGACGCGGGCGCGGGTGTGGACGACGAGGAGCTCCTCGACGTCGAAGCCGAGCCGCTCGAGCGCGGCCGCCGACAGCGCCGCCGGCGGATCGAAGACCATCACCAGCCGGCCAGCGCGCTGCGCCGAGACCAGCGACGGCGCGAGCAACCGGATCTCGCCGACGCCCGCATGCGGCAGGAGCAGCTCGCTCAGGGCCCGGCGCGGCCAGCCGCCGCCGGGCAGCTCGGCATCGAGCGCGGTGAAGCCGGTCGCGACGGCGTCGCCTGCCGTGCGGCCGATCTGGTGACCGAGCCAGAGGGCCGGATGCAGCGTTTCCGGGGCGCGCCGCTCCTTCTTCGCCACGACTGGTCGCGCAGCCTGCGGCCTGGCCCGGACCGGAGCCTCGGGCAGCCATTCCCCCGGAGGCCGGACGGCAGGCAGGGAATCGACAAGTGAAGGGGGCACGAGGTCCATGGTGCAATAACTGTATGTTTATACAGTATCGCTCACAAGACCGCCGATCCGGGGGATCCGCAATCGCAGACTGTTGACCAGGACAACCGAATGGTTGCCTCAGGCAACCATCGGCGACGAAATGTCGCCATGAGCACCGCTTCGCACACCGACGCCGTTCGCCGCTTCCACCGCTTCTGCACCCGGCGCATCGGGGTCCTGCACGAGAGTTTGGCAGCCACACGGTTCTCGCTCACCGAGTCGCGCCTGCTCTGGGAGCTGGCGCACCGCGAGCGCACGACGGCCGGCGAGCTCGCCCGCGACCTCGGCCTCGACCCCGGCTATCTGAGCCGCCTGCTGCGCGGCCTCAAGGACGCGAAGCTGGTCCGCTCCGACCGCTCCGGCGACGACGCACGCCACCTGCACCTGACCCTCACGACCGCCGGCAAGCGCGCCTTCGCCCTGCTCGACCGTCAAAGCGGCGCCGACGTCGACAGCCTGCTCGCGCCGCTGGCCGAGAACGAGCGGCGCACGCTGATCCGCGCCATGACCGAGATCGAGACACTGCTCGGCGACGCGGCGCGCGATGCCTCGCCCTGGCTGCTGCGGCCGCCCCGCCCCGGCGACATCGGCTGGGTCGCCGAGCGCCACGGCGCGCTCTACGCGCAGGAGTACGGCTGGGACATGCGCTTCGAGGCGCTGGTCGCGCGCATCGCCGCCGACTTCATCGACCGCTTCGATCCCGAGCGCGAAGCCTGCTGGATCGCCGAGCGCGGCGGCGCCAACGCTGGCTGCGTCTTCGTCGTCCAGGCGCGCGACGACACGAGCGGCGCCGTCGTCGACGGCTCGGCGCAGCTGCGCATGCTGCTGGTCGAGCCGTCGGCGCGCGGCCTGGGCATCGGCGCCCGGCTGGTCGACGAATGCGAGCGCTTTGCCCGCGCCCGCGGCTACCGCCGCATCGTGCTGTGGACCAACAGCGTGCTCACCGCCGCACGGGCGATCTACGCGGCGCGCGGCTATCGCCTGGTGACGAGCGAGCCGCATCAGAGCTTCGGGCACGCGCTCGTCGGCGAGACCTGGGAGCTGGCGCTCTCGTAGCGATCTCGGCGTCGTCCGGGGAGCCCGCCGGGATGAGGGCCAGCGCCGATGTGCGCGCCGGCGGCCGGGCTGCAAAATGCGCTCGCGCGTCGCATGGCGTCGCTTCGAACCGCCGGGAGACCCATCGATGACCGCGTCCGAGATCCGACTTGCCCTGTGCCTGACGGTGGCGCTCGCGCCCGCCGTCGCCACCGCGCAGACGCCGCCGATCAAACCGGGCCTGTGGGAAGTGCGCAGCGATCGCAAGCTCGACGGCCAGGCGGCGCCGGCGCCGGCGCCGGCCGATGCGATGAAGAACCTGCCGCCCGACGTGCGCGCGAAGATCCAGGCGCAGATGAAGGCCAACGGCGTCGCGATGGGCAGCAACGGCGCGAACCGCATCTGCCTCGACAAGTCGTCGCTCGACGCGGGCCGCTGGCAGTCGCGCGCGACGACCTGCAAGACCGACTACAGCACGCGTACCGCGTCGTCCTGGAAATGGCATTCGACCTGCACCCAGCCGGAGTCGGCGAGCGACGGCGAGGCGGTGTTCACGAACGCCGAGAACTACACGGTCAGCACGACCTCGACCCACAGCTTTCGCGGCGAGCCGAGAACGACGCAGATGACGATCCGCGCGAAGTGGCTCGGCTCAGACTGCGGCGACCTGAGGCCGGTCGACCCGAAGGCGATGGACCCGAAAGCCATCGCGCCCAAACGCTGAGGCGCGCCGTCCCACCACGACAACATCCCACGGAGACACCATGTACGGTTCCATGATGCAGCAGCCGCTGCTGATCTCGACACTGCTCGTGCATGCCGAACGGCACCACGGCGAGCAGGAGATGGTCTCGCGGCGGGTCGAGGGCGACATCCATCGCACGACCTACCGCGCGCTCGCCGCGCGCTCGCGCAAGATGGCCAACGCACTCGCCTCGATCGGCATCAAGAGCGGCGATCGCGTCGCGACGCTGGCCTGGAACGGATATCGCCACGTCGAGCTCTACTACGCCGTGTCGGGCTCGGGCGCGGTGCTGCACACGCTCAACCCGCGGCTGCATCCCGACCAGGTCGTCTACATCGCCGACCATGCAGAAGATCAGGCGCTCTTCTTCGATCTCACCTTCCTGCCGCTGGTCGAGGCGACCTTCGGCCGCGTCAAGACGATCAAGACCTTCGTCGCGATGACGGACCGCGCCCACATGCCGGCGACGACGACGATCCCGAACCTGCTCTGCTACGAGGAGCTCGCCGACGCTGCCAGCGACGTCTTCGCCTGGCCCGAGTTCGACGAGAACCAGGCCTCGTCGCTTTGCTACACGTCGGGCACGACCGGCAATCCGAAGGGCGTGCTCTACAGCCACCGCTCGACGCTGCTTCACACCTTCGCGATCTCGCTGCCCGACGCGCTCAACTGCTCGGCCAAGGACGTGATCCTGCCGGTCGTGCCGATGTTCCACGTCAACGCCTGGGGCCTGCCCTACGCGGCCTGCATGAATGGCTCGAAGCTCGTCTTCCCCGGACCGGGGCTCGACGGCAAATCGCTCTACGAGCTGTTCGAGAGCGAAGGCGTGACGCTCTCGGCCGGCGTGCCGACCGTGTGGCAAGGCCTGCTCGGCTACGTCGAGGCCAACGGCCTGAGGTTCTCCACGATGCGGCGCACGATCATCGGCGGCTCGGCCTGCCCGCCGGCGATGATGAAGGCGTTCCAGGAGCGCTACGACGTGCAGGTGCTTCACGCCTGGGGCATGACCGAGATGAGCCCGGTCGGCACGGTCGCGACGCTCAAGGGCAGGCAGGTCGCGCTCGGGGCCGAGCAGCGCTTCGCGCTCCAGAGCAAGCAGGGCCGCGCGGTCTACGGCGTCGACATGAAGATCATCGGCGCCGACGGCGAGGAGCTGCCGTGGGACGGCAAGCAGTCGGGCGAATTGCTGGTGCGCGGACCGTGGGTCGTGGCGCAGTACTTCCGCGGCGAAGGCGGCGATCCGCTGATCCCCGATGCCCAGGGCCACGGCTGGTTTCCGACCGGTGACGTGGCGACCATCGACGGCGAAGGCTTCATGCAGATCACCGACCGCTCGAAGGACGTGATCAAGTCGGGCGGCGAGTGGATCGGCTCGATCGACCTCGAGAACATCGCGATGGCGCATCCCTCCGTGCAGATGGCGGCCTGCATCGCCGCCGAGCACGCAAAGTGGGACGAGCGGCCGCTGCTCGTCGTGGTCAGGAAGCCGAGCGCCGAGCTGACGCGCGACGAGCTGATCGCCTTCTACGAGGGCCGGATCGCGAAGTGGTGGACACCCGACGACGTCATCTTCGTCGACGCCATTCCGCTAGGCGCGACCGGCAAGATGCTGAAGAACCGGCTGCGCGACCAGTACGGCAAGCATCTGCTCGCGAAGGCCTGATCGTCGCCCCGACACCTGCCCGCGCCGGCGCGGGCGTCTGGGCCGCCGCCGTCGGCTTCACGTGGTGGGGCTTCTTTCCGCTCTACTTTCGCCTGATGCCGGGCGCGTCGCCGGTCGAAGTCCTGGCCAACCGGATCGTCTGGTCGCTGATCCTGATGACCGTCGTGCTCACCTGGCGCGCGCAGTGGGCCTGGCTCGGCGCAGCGCTGAGAAGCGGCCGCACGATGGCCGGCTTCGTCGCCAGCGCGCTGCTGCTGTCGGTCAACTGGATCACCTACATCTGGGCCGTCTCCAACGGCCACGTCGTCGACGCGAGCCTGGGCTACTTCATGACGCCGCTCGTCAACGTCGCGCTCGGCTACCTCCTGCTCGGCGAGCGGCCGCGGCGGGCGCAGTGGATCGCGCTCTCGTTCTCGGCGATCGGCGTCGCCTGGCTCACGGCAACCGCCGGCGGGTTGCCGTGGATCGGCCTCGCGCTCGCGCTCAGCTTCGGCGCCTACGGGCTGCTGCGCAAGGTCGCCGTGCTCAACGCGCTCGAGGGGCTGACGCTCGAGACGCTGATCCTCGCGCCCGCCGCCGTCGTGGCGATGGCCTGGTGGTGGGGCAGCGGGCCGACGAGCTTTCCCGGGCCCGACCTCGCCACCGATGCGTGGCTCTTGGGCCTCGGCCCGGCGACGACGGTCCCGCTGCTGCTCTTCGCCGCCGCCGCGCGTCGCCTCTCCCTCACCACGCTCGGCCTCTTCCAGTACGTCTCGCCGACAATCCAGTTCCTGCTCGGCATCTGGCTCTTCCACGAGCCGCTGACCGCCGGCCGGCTTGCCGGCTTCGCCTGCATCTGGGCCGCGCTCGCGCTCTACAGCGTCGACGGCTGGCAGCGCCGGAGCGTCGCGCGGGCGTGAAGCAGGCCGAGGTTGAAACGAGGCGTCCATCGCCGCTTGTCGAGAGCTGGCCGCGGCTCGCGCCACGCCTTCGAAACATTCAGTTGCCAGACGCATGAATGCACC
>JAYTHL010000391.1:0-3588 GCA_043732605.1 Rhizobacter sp.
GTAGAAGAGACGCGCCCACGTCAGCAGGAACGGTCGCTCGCGCTGCAGCGCCTGCAGGCGCTGGCGCAACGTGTCCTTGGCGATCGCGTAGGCGTTGGCGGGCGCCGCCTCTGCCGTCTCCGCGAGTGCGCCGGACTGCATGCCGTACTCGAAGCACGTGCCGGCGACGACGAGATTGGAGAGGCCGTCCTCGACCATCTGCGTCAGCAGCGACTCGTGCGCCGGCAGCTCCTGCTCGACGTGTCGCTGCGACGTGTAGTTAGGCAGCCCGCCCCAGGCCAGGTGGATGAGGGCGTCGGGGCGGCCGAGACGGTCGAAGACGCGCGAGGGCGGATCGAGGATGTCGATGGCGACGGTCGGGTGGCGGAATTGCATCCTCTCGTTGCGCGCCGACGGCCGGATCCAGTGCGTCGGCTCGGCGCCCGCGCGCAACAGCGCCGACACCACGTGCCGACCGATGAAGCCTTGCGCGCCGCTCACCGCAACCTTCACGTCACGACCTTCATGTCATCACCTTCAGAGAAGGCACCGCCGTCACGAAGCACCCGCCCCACTCGCGCACGTAGGCGAGCTGCGGCATCAGCTCGTCGCGCAGGTTCCACGGCAGCAGCACGACGTCGTCGGGCCGGCTCTCGCGCAGGTGCGACTCGGCGACGATCGGGATGCGGCTGCCCGGCATGAACTTGCCCTGCTTGGCCGGGTTGCGATCGACGACGAAGGCGATCAGATCGGGGCGCACGCCGGCATAGTTCATCAGCGTGTTGCCCTTGGCCGCGGCGCCGTAGGCCGCGACCCTGCGACCGGCTCTGCGCGCCTCGATCAGGTAGGCCATGAAGTCGTCCTTGACCTTGTCGACCTTGGCCTGGAAGCCGCGATAGCCCGCCGGCGTCGCGAGCCCGGTCTCGTCTTCGTCGCGCAGGACGCGCGCCACCGCGTCGGTCGTCGCGCGCCGGCCGGTGTCGGCGCGCTGCGCGAAGACGCGCAGGCTGCCGCCGTGCGTCGGATGCTCCTCGACGTCGAAGACCGCCAGGCCGTTGCTCTCGAACACGCGCCGCACGGCGCCGAGCGAGAGGTAGGAGTAGTGCTCGTGGTAGACCGTTTCGAACTGGTTCTCGCGCAGCAGGCGCAGCAGGTGCGGGAACTCGAAGGTGGCGACGCCATCGGGCTTGAGCAGCGCGGTGAAGCCGGCCACGAAGTCGTTGATCTCGGGCACGTGGGCGAGCACGTTGTTGGCCGCGACGAGATCGACCTGTCGGCCCGCGGCGGCCAGCTCGCGCGCCAGCGCGACGCCGAAGAAGCGCTCGACGATGTCGAGCCCGAGCGCGCGCGCGGCACGCGCGGTGCTCGCCGTCGGCTCGATGCCGTAGCACGGGACGCCGGCGTCCCGCACGAACCGCAGCAGGTAGCCGTCGTTGGCCGCGACCTCGCAGACGAGGCTCGCGCCCGTCAGGCCGAAGCGCGCCCTCATCGTCCGGACGTAGGCCTCGGCATGCGCAAGCCACGATGTCGAGAACGAGCTGAAGTAGGCGTAGTCGTCGCTGAAGAGCGCGTCGCGGCCCGCGTGGTCTTCCGTCTGCACGAGCCAGCAACGCTCGCAGACCAGGAGGCGCAGCGGATACCAGAGCTCGGGCGCGCGCAGCATCTCTGCGCTCAGGTAGGCGTTCGACGGCGGTGCGCTGCCGAGGTCGAGGCACACGGTCTCCAGCGGCGCGGCGCAGTGACGGCACTTCATGCGGCGAGGCCCTGGAAGTCGGGCGCGAGCGGCGAGTGTGCATCGTCGCGCGGCGAGAGCTGCTCGATCGGCAGCGGCCACGCGATCGCCACACGCGCATCGCGCGGATGGACGCCGCCCTCGTCGGCCGCCGAATAGGCGACCGAGTGGACGTAGAGCATCTCGACGTCGTCGACCAGTGACTGGAAGCCGTGCCCGAAGCCCTCGGGAATCAGCAATGCGACGCCGTTCTCGGCGCTGAGATGCTCGGCATGCCAGCGCAGGAAGGTCGGCGAGCCGCGGCGCAGGTCGACGGCCACGTCCCAGACCTCGCCGCGCAGGCAATGGACGAGCTTCTTCTCGGCTCTCGGCGGATGCTGGAAGTGCAGGCCGCGCACGCTGCCGCGCTGCACGGTGCGCGTGTGGTTGATCTGCGCGACCGGCGCGTCCCAGCCGGCGTCGCGCAGCTCGTCGGCGCAGAACAGGCGGGCGAGAAAGCCGCGCGCGTCGACGAGGCGGTTGCGGCGCACGCGCATCAGGCCGGCGAGCGGCGTGTCCTCGGCGTCGAGACGCTTCATGCGGCGCGCGCCTGCGCGTGCACGCCCGCGGCAGCGCCGTGATCGGCGATGTCGGCCTCGCACAACTCGCGCGCCGATGCGCCTTCGGCGAGCCGCCGGTACCAGAGCATCGTCCGCCGCACCGCTTCCGGCAAGGCCCAGCGCGGGGCGACACCGAGCACGTCGCGCGCGAGATCGATCGCGAGCGAGAGCCGGCCTGCCTCGTGCGGCCCGCTCGCGTCACTCTCGGCGCGCCACTCGCCCGAGCCGTAGGCGGCGCGCGCCATCGCGACGACTTCGCCGACGCTCGCCGCCTCGTCGGTGCGCGGACCGAAGTTGTACGCACCGGCAAGCGATGGCGTGTGCCACAGCGACTCCGCGAGACGCAGATAGCCGGCGAGCGGATCGAGCACGTGCTGCCACGGCCTGACCGCGTCGGGCCGGCGCACGGCGAGCGTCGTGCCCGATTGCCAGGCGCGCACGGCGTCGGGAATCAGCCGGTCCTCGCTCCAGTCGCCGCCGCCGATGACGTTGCCGGCACGTGCGGTGGCCAGCGCGACGCCTTGCGCGTCGAGGAAAGCGCTGCGATAGCTCGCCGCGACGATCTCGGCCGCGGCCTTGCTCGCGCTGTAGGGATCGTGGCCGCCGAGCGTGTCGTCCTCGCGATAGGGCTCCATCCGCTCGCGGTTCAGGTAGACCTTGTCGGTGGTGACGACGACGGCGACGCGCGCGTCGCCCTGGCCGCGCAGGGCATCGAGCAGATGCGCCGTGCCCATCGTGTTGGTGGCGAAAGTCGCGAGCGGATCGCGATAGCTCGCCCGCACGAGCGCTTGCGCGGCGAGGTGGAGCACGATCTCGGGCCGCGCCGCACGAACCGTCGCGGCGACCGCTTCGGCATCGCGCAGGTCGACGACACGGCTCACGACGACCGCATCGACGTCGCCGAGCCGATACAGGCTCGGCGTCGACGCGTCGAGCGCGAGTCCCGTGACCTCGGCGCCGAGGCGGCGCAGCCAGAGCGCGAGCCACGCGCCCTTGAAGCCGGTATGTCCCGTGATCAGGACGCGCTTGCCGCGCCAGAACGCCGGGTCCGGGCGCGCGCCCGCTGCGCTCACCATCGCTTCCAGGGCGCCCGGCCCGATTGCCAGAGCTCCTCGAGCAGGTTCCTCTCGCGCAGTGTGTCCATCGGCTGCCAGAAGCCGGTGTGGACGTAGGCCATCAGCTCGCCGTCCTTCGCGAGGCCGTTCATCGGCTCGCGCTCCCAGCTCGTCGCATCGCTGTCGATGCGCGACAGCACCTTCGGCGACAGCACGAAGAAGC
>JAYTHL010000392.1:0-3587 GCA_043732605.1 Rhizobacter sp.
GCTCCGCGGCCTCGTTCCTGCACCCGGTCGTGTCGAGGAGGGTCCCATGCGAGTCGTGCTCTGGATGGTGTCGGCAGCGGCCTCGCTGCTGTCGCCGGCTGCCGCGCTCGCGGCGGGCGAAGGTCTATCCGCCGATGCCGATCGCGTGCCTTGGGCAAGCTTCCAGGGTCGCGTCGGCGTCGCCCCGGGAGCGCCGGCCTGGCGCGCTGCCCTGGCCCCGTTCGAGCGCAGCGGCCTGAAGGTCGGCAGCCTCGGACTGCTGAGCGACGTCTACTTTTTCGGCACGAAGCAGGCCGCGAACGCGCCTGTCACCGGCTTTCGCGCCACCAGCGGCCTGATCATCGGCTCGCGCAGCCCCTGGCTCGGCTCCGGCGCCACGCCATCGAGCGGCATGTTCGGCGCCGACCGTCGCCTCTTCGGACCGACGGCCCCCGCCCTCGCGACCTCGAGCGATGCGGGCATCGACGCGTCCACCGTGCCCTACATCGGCATCGGCTACAGCAACCTGTGGCCCAAGAGCGGCTGGAGCTTCAGCGCCGACCTCGGCGTCGTCTCGCAGAGCCCGTCCAGCGTCACCCGTTTCGGGCGCGTCGTCGGCGGCTCGCAGAGCCTCGACGACCTCGTCCGCGACATGCGCCTGGCGCCCGTGGTGCAGCTCGGCGTCTCGTATTCCTTCTAGCCCGCTCGCCCGGCGTTTCCCGGTAAAGTCACCCGATCGACATTCCAATCGGGCTCTCACCATGAGCGACGTTCAACAGCGCATCGGCGACATCGTCAAGAACCACCGCGTGGTCCTGTTCATGAAGGGGACGGCGCAGTTCCCGATGTGCGGCTTCTCCGGCCGCGCGATCCAGATCCTGAAGGCCTGCAACGTCTCCGATTTGAAGACGGTGAACGTCCTCGAGGACGACGAGATCCGCCAGGGCATCAAGGGCTACTCGGACTGGCCGACGATTCCCCAGCTCTACGTCAACGGCGAATTCGTCGGCGGCTCGGACATCATGACCGAGATGTACCAGGCGGGCGAGCTGCATCAGACGCTCGGCGTCGCCGCCTGACGACGCGCCCGTCCGTGGCCGGCGACCGCAAGCGCGTCGTCGTCGGCGTCACCGGCGCGACCGGCGCCGTCTACGCGATCCGTCTGCTCGAGCGCCTGGGTGCGTCCGGGTGCGAGACGCATCTGGTCGCGACGTCCGCCGGGCTGATCAACGTCCACCACGAGCTCGGCCTCGACCGCAAGGCGCTCGAAGCGCTCGCCGACGTGGCCTACAGCCCCGGCGACATCGGCGCGGCGATCGCCAGCGGCTCGTTCGCGGCCGATGCGATGGTCGTCGTGCCGTGCTCGATGAAGTCGCTCGCGGCGATCGCGAACGGCTTCTCCGACAACCTCCTCACCCGCGCCGCTGACGTCGCCCTGAAGGAGCGCCGCAAGCTGTTGCTGATGGTGCGCGAGACACCGTTCAACCTCGCCCACCTGCGCAACATGACGAGCGCCACCGAGATGGGCGCGATCGTCTTTCCGCCCCTGCCGGCCTTCTATCACCGGCCGACGACGATCGACGAACTCGTCGGCGAGACGGTCGAGCGCGCGCTGTCGTTGCTCGGTGTCGCCGGTGCGGCGCCGAAGAGCTGGTCCGGGCTCTGAAGCCGGCTCGTTTCAGGCGGGATTGAATTCCCAGGCGCGGCGCGCGCCGAACACGGCGTTGGGGTATTCGGGCCTGCCGCGGCTGCCGTTGTAGCGGCCGAGCGCCATGTAGAGATCGCCGCGCTCGCGCTCGAGATAGTGGCGCAGGATGACGCAGCCGAAGCGCAGGTTGGTCTGCATGTGGAACAGGCGCCCGGCGTCCCCGTCGCCGATCAGTCTGGCCCAGAACGGCATCACCTGCGTGTAGCCGCGTGCGCCGACGACGCTGATCGCGTACTTGCGAAAGCCGCTCTCGACCTGCACGAGTCCGAGCAGCAGCGCCGGCTCGAGCCCCGAGCGCTTGGCCTCGTACCAGAGCGTCTGCAGGAACTCGACGCGGGTGACGAGCTCCGTCTTCTGTTTGCGCAGACGATCGCTCATCGCACCGAGCCAGCGCAAGTAGGCAAGGCGCTGGTCCATCGTGGCGAAGCTCGGCTTGGGCGGCGCGGCATCGGCCACAGCAGCGGCGAGCGCGCCGCGCACGGCATCGGCCAGCGGTTCCTCGGCCTGCGCACCGGCGAACGCGACACGAGGCCACGTCGTCGCCAGCGGCGCCAGCACCGTCGCGGCGACCAGCGCTCGCCTGTCTCTCCCGCGTCGGGAGAGCACGCCGGTCATGCGGCGAGCTTGCCCTTCAGGACGGCAAGCGCGTTGTCTGCGGGAACCGCCGTCGCTGCGGCGTCGCGGCGACCCTGGTATTCGAGCTCGCCGGCCTTCAGGCCGCGGTCGGAGAGAACGACGCGATGCGGCACGCCGATCAGCTCCCAGTCGGCGAACATCGCCCCCGGACGCTCGCCGCGATCGTCGAGGACGACGTCGATGCCGGCATCGACGAGGCCGGCATACAGCGCATCGGCCGCTGCGCGAACCGCCTCGGACCGGTCGTAGCCGATCGGGCAGACGACGAGCGTGAACGGCGCGATCGCCTGCGGCCAGGCCATGCCGCGCTCGTCGTGGTTCTGCTCGATCGCCGCGCCGACGATGCGCGTGACGCCGATGCCGTAGCAGCCCATCTGCAGCAGTTGCGGCTGGCCCTTCTCGTCGAGGAAGGTCGCGTTCATGCTCTTGCTGTAATACGAGCCGAGCAGGAACACGTGGCCGACCTCGATGCCGCGCTGGATCTGGAGCGTGCCCTTGCCGTCGGGCGAGGGATCGCCGGCGACGGCATTGCGGATGTCGGCGACGAGCTCGGGCTCGGGCAGGTCGCGGCCCCAGTTGGCGCCGGTGTAGTGGAAGTCTTCCTCGTTCGCGCCGCAGACGAAGTCGCTCATCTGCGCGACCGAACGATCGACGATCAGCTTGGGTGCACGACGCGTTCCGATCGGCCCGAGGTAGCCCGGCTTGCAGCCAAACGTCGAATCGATCTCGGCCGCGGTCGCAAAGCGAAAGCCGCGGTCGAGTCCGGGCAGCTTGCCGGTCTTGACCTCGTTGAGCGAATGATCGCCGCGCACGAGGAGCAGCCAGATCGCCGGCTCGGCCGGCACGCCGTCGGTGGCCTCGCCTTCGGTCGCGAGCACCAGCGACTTGACCGTCTTCGAGAGCGGCAATCCGAGCAACGCCGCGACGTCCTCGCAGGTGCTCTTGCCCGGCGTCGGCGTCTTCGCGAGCGCCATCGTCGGCGCGACGCGCGGCGCGGCAGGCGCGACCGCCTCGGCCAGCTCGATGTTGGCCGCGTAGTCCGATCCCGTGCTGTAGACGATCGCATCCTCACCGGTCTCGGCGATCACCTGGAACTCGTGCGAACGGATGCCGCCGATCGAGCCGTTGTCGGCCGCGACCGGGCGAAACACGAGGCCCATGCGATCGAAGATGCGCACGTAGGCCGCGAACATCACGTCGTAGCTCAGGCGCGCGGCGTTCAGATCCCGGTCGAAGGAATACGCGTCCTTCATCGTGAACTCGC
>JAYTHL010000393.1:0-3575 GCA_043732605.1 Rhizobacter sp.
TGCGCTTCGAGCCGCACGTGCTCCGGCCGCACGCCGAGCTTGAGGTCGGGGCGCCCGGGCGCGGCCACGATGTTCATCGGCGGCGTGCCGATGAAGCGCGCCGCGAAGACCGACGCCGGCCTCGCGTAGAGCTCGGCCGGCGGAGCGTCCTGCTCGATCCGGCCGGCGTTGAGCAGCACGACCTGGTCGGCCATGCTCATCGCCTCGGTCTGGTCGTGCGTGACGTAGACCATCGTCATGCCGAGCGACTGCTGCAGCGTGCGGATCTCGCGCCGCATCTCCTGGCGCAGCTGCGCGTCGAGGTTCGAGAGCGGCTCGTCCATGAGGCAGACCTTGGTCTCGGCGATGATCGCGCGGCCGAGCGCGACGCGCTGCTGCTGGCCGCCCGAGAGCTGCGAGGGCTTGCGTTCGAGAAGCTCGGTGAGGGCGAGCAGGGTCGCGACGCGCATCAGGCGACGCTCGTGGTCGGCCTTCGGGTCCTTGCGCACCTTGACGCCGAAGAGGATGTTCTCGCGCACGCTGAGGTGCGGGAAGAGCGCGTACGACTGGAACACCATCGAGATGCGTCGCTCTGCGGGAGCGACGTGCGTGACGTCGCGGCCGTCGATGACGATGCGGCCTTCGCTCGGCGTGTCGAGGCCGGCAATCATGCGGAGCAGCGTCGACTTGCCGCAGCCCGAGGGGCCGAGCAGGACGACGAGGCGGCCGGAGCCGGTGGCGAAGGAGATGCGGTCGACTGCCCGGGACTCGCCCCACAGCTTGCTGACGCCTTCGAGGGCCAGCGAGCTCACGTCGTCGTGCAGGAGTGGCGGCGACCCGATGGCATCGCGGTAGTGTCGAGGCAGGGCCTTCCAGCGTGCAGCCGGGAGAACCCGGAACGGCGTCGCTCGCGAGGACGGCGCCCGCTACATTTCGGGCAGAGCTTCCTCTGCACGACAGCCACGACCAGCCCATGCGCCACACCGTCGCGATCGCGATCGCCGTCTTCGTCCCGAGCGGCTGCGCGACCGCGCCGCCGTTGCCGGGCTTCGGCGCCGAGGTCTCGTTGAAGCTGTCGTCCGCCGGGCGACAGGTGTGCATCGCGGGCAAGAACTTCACGCCCGACACCTCGGTGCAGACCGGCTACATCGACATCCCCGACGCCTCGACGCTGACGCCCGCGCAGACCGTGACGGCCTCGCACGCGGGCGACTTCAACGTCGTCGACGTCACCACCGGCTATGGCGCCTGCACGCTGGAGCAGCAGGGCAAGGACGTGCTCGTGTTCGCGAAGGACATGAGCAACGGCAACGTCGCGATCGGCAAGCTGCCGGCCCGACTCTGGTGCCAGAACGTCATCCAGGTGGTGCCGGTCGACAGCCGGTGTCCCTAGGCGCCCTCACTTCCCACGGAGACTTCCGATGATCCACGTCCTGGCCATGATCACCGCCCATCCCGGCATGCGCGACCGCATCCTCGCGGCGTATCGCGACAACGTCGCCGCGGTGCGCGCCGAGGCCGGCTGCGTGCAGTACGAGGCGGTGGTCGATGCAGCAGGCGCGGCGCCGGGAATGGCGAGATTCGGCGACGACAGCTTCGTCGTCGTCGAGCGCTGGGAGTCGATGGCGGCGCTTCAGGCGCACGCCGTCGCACCGCACATGAAGGCCTACGGGCAGAAGGTGAAGGAGTGGACGGCGAACCGCGCCATCCACGTTCTCGAAGCGGCCTGACGCACCCGCGCCGCGGGCAGCGGCGATTCGAAGCCTCCGTTTCGCAGTCCATCGCGTCGCGGTCACCGGAAGGCGTGGAGCGCGGTCTTGCGATTGCCGCGCGACAGCACACGACTCCCCGGCGACCGAGGCCCGGACGATGTTCGATGCAATCAGGTCAGACGCACGTTGTGTGATGCCACGCGGCTCGTCGTCGATCGACTCGGTCCGGGCGCTCGCCCGGACCCAATCAGGCGTCGCCGACGGCGGCGACCCTGAACGCGCTCGGCTTCGCCGTGCCGACCGCCTCGCGCGATGCGGCTTGGCCGCGCGCGGCTGGTGCCAGCCCACTGGCGTCGGATCGTCGACGTGGCTGCCGAACGTGCGCGTGAGCTCCTTGGCGTACTTCAGAAGTGCGCAGCACGTCGCCGAATTTGTCGAGCGATTTCAACAGTCGCAGGACCGTGCTCTTGTACAGGCCGGCCGCTTCGACAGGTCCGCCAGGCTGACCTTGTCATCGGTGAGCGCATCGAGTATCGAGAGGGCCCGGTCCATCGCTGCCACTCCGCCGTCGTCGCTCATCAACGCGCTCCGCAGTCCGCCGTTCGAAGGCAAAGGGTGGTCGATTCAGTCCCGTGAACAACTTCGTCTGTGGCACCCTCGCCGGCCTGCAGGGGCGGGCTCACGCCAACCCGGCGCGATCCCAGACCAGCAGCAGGTTGTTCGCCGGCATCGCGACGCGCTCGCGCAGCACGAGTCCCGCGACACGTGCCTCATCGGCGACGTCCTCGCGTCGACGCAATCCCCACGACGAGTCGCGCGATCGCAGATCGGCGTCGAAGGCGACGTTGCCGGGCGATGTCGCCACCTCGTCCTCGAGGTAAGGGCCGTAGGTGACGAGCACGCCGCGCGGCGCGAGGTGGCGCGCCGCGCCTCGCATCAGCGCCGCACAGCATGGCCAGGGCGCGATGTGGATCAGGTTCGCGCAGTAGATCGCGTCGACCTCGGCCGGCGCGCCCGGCCACGTCGCAGAGGTCACGTCGAGCCGCACCGGAGCGCGGACGCGACCGAGGCCCTCGCACCACGAAGCGATCGACGGCAGTGATGCGGCGTCGAAGTCGCTCGGCTGCCATTGCCAGCCCGGCAGGCCGTCGCTGAAGCTCGCCGCGTGCTGACCCGTGCCGCTCGCGATCTCGAGCATCGTGCCGCGCGCTGGCAGCAAGCGCTGCAGCTCGGCAAGGATCGGCGCGGCGTTGCGCTCCGCCGCCGGGCTGCTGCGCTGGCGCGGGTCGTCGATCAAGCGCGCGGCAGCGGCTGCAGGATGCCGATGCGGTTGCCTTCGGTGTCGGTGAACGACACGTACTGGCCGACACCCGCAATCGCCATCGGATCGCCGAGCACCTTGCCTCCGGCCGCCGCGACCTTCTTCATGCCGGCGCCGATGTCGTCGACGGCGATGACCACGGATGGGTACTGCGCCGGCCAGTCGGGCTTGCGCGCGAAGAGGCCGCCGTTGATCGCGCCGGGCTTCGTCGGTCCGGTGCGGTCGGTCTCGGTCGTGTCGGCGGTGACGTAGTTGCCCATCTCCTCGCCGAGCGATGTCATGCGCCAGCCGAAGGCGGTCTCGTAGAAGCGCGACGCGCGGGCGGCGTCGTCGCAGGGCAATTCGAAGTGGACGACGGGATTCATGGCGGTCTCCTGTGTGAAGTTCGCGTCGGATCAGCCGGGAATGTCGGGCTCGACGAGCGCGGCGAGCTGGATGAGCGACTCCTGCCAACCGAGGTAGCACATCTCGAGCGGAATGGGCGCCGGGATGCCTGCCTGCACGATGCTCAGGTCCGTTCCGCACACGACCGGCGCGAGGCGGACGGAAACCTGCATGGCACC
>JAYTHL010000394.1:0-3553 GCA_043732605.1 Rhizobacter sp.
CCGGGCGCGATCCTCGTCAACACCGCGCGCGGCGCGCTCGTCGACGAGGCGGCGATGGTCGACGCCTTGCGCTCGGGCCACCTGCGCCACGCCGGGCTCGACGTGTTCGCGGTCGAACCCTTGCCGGCCAGCCACGTGCTGACGACGCTGTCCAACGTGACGCTCTCGGCGCACTCGGCGTTTCGGACGCCGGAGGCGAACGAGCGGTTGATCGCGGAGGCGTTCGCGCATTGCGAGCGCGTGATGTCAGGGTCTGCACGTTCCGCGTGAGCGCCGCGCTAGTGGAATCGCCCCTCGCGCCATCCGCCAGCCCTGCATCGCCGTCCACGCTGCGGCCAGCATCACCAGGCCGGCGACGGCCCGACCGGGGCGGACCTGCGTGCCGGCGTTCGTGCGCAGCCACCGACGCACGCGTGCCGCGACGAGTGCGATCGCTCCGTATACGGCGGTCTGGGTCAACGCCGTGATCGCCGAGAGCTTGACCGCCTGGGTGACGAACGACTCCGCGTCGACGCGCATGAACTGCGGGAACACCGCGATCATGAAGACGTATGCCTTCGGATTGAGCAGGCAGGTCGCGATCGCGCGCGCGAAGGTCGACGACGCTTGCGCGAGGCTTGCGCGTCGATCTCGCCGAAGGCGGCGGCGTGGCGCCACAACGTCCAGCCGATCCACCCCACGTCGAGCGCACCGGCGACGGGCAGGGCGTTGAAGAGACGCGGCGCCGACGCGAGGAGCAAGCCGATGCCGGCGGCGCTCATGAGCACGTGGAGGATGCCGCCCGCGACGATGCCCGCGACCGCGGCGAGGCCGGCGCGGCGGCCGCCGGTCAGGGAACTGCCGAGGACGAACGCCATGTCCATTCCGGGCAGCACGATGACGCCCCGCGACGAGCGCGAAATAGAGCCACACGGGGCTGGCCTGATCCAGGTCCTGATCGTGGATGCCATACGTGACATCGCCTGCCATGTTTGACGGCACGATGACAGAAGCAGCGACGCGACTCGTCAATCGGAGGGATGCGGACCGGTCCGAACATTCGCACAGTCGTGGGCCATGCACGGCGTTCCGATGAAGCTCCTGCTCGACGCGATCCTCGCTGTCCTCGACCGATGGTCCGAGAAGCCGCGAGAGCATCGCCCTCTCACACCTCGTCCTCGATCGACGCCTGCATGCAGAGCGATTCCTGCGGTGTCGTTCCTGCCGCGCGATGCGGCGGCCGTTCGCGCACCGACGCCGAGGCGGCGCCGGAGTGACGGCGCCGATTGGCCCGAGACTCAGCCCTGGTGCCATCAGTAGTCGCGACCCGTCGAGTCGCGATCGTGTGATTTGTCACGAGCCGTTGCTCGTGGACACCCACTTGCACAGTCGTCGTCGACCGTTGGTCGGGATGCAGAGGCCGATCCCGGAGTCGCGGGGTTGCTGGCGAAGTTGGCCGATCAATACAGTCGCGGCCATCAGCGCTGGACCCACGGCGTTCAACGAAAGCACAAGATGTCGAAGATCCGTTTCACCCTGTCGCTCGCAGCCCTCGCGTTAGCGGGCATCACGCAAGCCCACGCCGACAGCATGTCCTTCTCGGGCTTCGCCCACGGCTCCGAGTCGGTGAACTTCTCGCTCACCGCACCGAACAGCGTCCTGTCGGGCGGCGGCTCGGCCGGCGGCCTGCTCGGCTCGCTCAATGGCGGCCCGTCGTTCGAGACCTATTGCGTCGACCTCTATCAGCACATCGGCTTCGGCGAGACCTACACCGACTACACCGCGCCCAACACCACGCACACGTTCGCGAACAGCCACGCCTACACGGACCTCGGTCGCCTCTACGCAACCGCCGGCGCGATCACCGACTCGGTCCATGAGGCCGCCTTCCAGATCGCGGTCTGGGAGATCGCCTACGAGACGACCGGCACCTACGGGCTCGGCAGCGGCAGCGCGACGTTCAGTGGCGGCACCGCCTTCACGTCGGGTGCGCTGACGCTCGCGTCGGGCTGGCTCTCGGGCCTCACGAACGGCGCGCATCCGAACATCGCCGTGCTCGAGAGCCGCGAGCATCAGGACATGATCTTCGCGCCGGTGCCCGAGCCGGAGACGTACTCGCTGCTGCTCGCGGGCCTCGCCGTGGTCGGCTACGTCGCCAGGCGCCGCAAGGCCTGACCGGCCGACGCACCGCGCGATCGGTGCGTTTCTCGGCGAAAGGCGAACTTCGGTTCGCCTTTCTGCATTTCGGGAGGCAGGTGCATCCAGCACAATCGCTGCCGATGTCCGAACGCCTCGCACGCGCCAGCCGCGAACCCGCATCGTGGGCGTGGCGGCTCGTGCTCCTGCTCCTGGCATCGCTCTCCGTCGTCGCATCGATGCCGGCCGCCGGCGCCGAGACGTCCAGGCTGATCATCGATCGCGCGTTCGCGGTCGCGAGCGGCGAGGCGCGGTTCCCGGCGGCGGAAGTCGCGACCGAGCTGTCGCTTCCCGACGTGTGGTCCCAGACGCGGCCCGGCTACGGCGGCGGCGTCTGGTACCGGGCCGGGTTCAAGTTCACTGGCACCGTGCCGGCCGACGATCTCGTCGCCGTGTACGTCGAGCGCGCCTGCAGCAACCTGCAAGTGCATCTCAACGGCGCGTTGATCTTCAGCGGCGGTCGCATGCAGGAGCCGGTGACGCGCAACTGCTCGCGGCCGCAGCTCATCGCGTTGCCGTCCGCGCTCCTGCGCGCGCAGGACAACGTGCTCGACTTCCGGGTCCAGGGGCATCCGCTCGATCGCGTCACGTCGCGACAGGCGGCGGCCGGCCTGTCGCGCATCGAGATCGGACAGCAGTCGACGCTCACCCAGGCCCACGCTGCACGGCTGACCTGGGCCGGCAAGTGGATCGAGGCGAGCAGCCTGATCCTGATCGGACTGGGCTGCGTGCTCATCGCGGTCGGCTGGCTCAATTCGCGCGAGGTCTACTTCTCGTATTCCGGATGGCTGTGCCTGGCCTGGGCTGTGCTGTCGCTGGCATCGCACGCGCGCGACATGCCGTGGCAGAACGACGTGTCCGAGTTCATGCTGTGCTCGTTCTGGGCCGTGCTGCTCGCTCTCGCCGTGCAATTCTTTCTCAGCTTCGCGGGTCTGCGCTCGCGGGTCATCGAGAACCTCGTTGCCTTGCAGTGGGTGCTCCTGCCGCTGTCGCTCGTGCTCGCCGGCGCCGACTGGTTCTTCGTCCTCGCCCTCTCGTGGTATTTCCTGCTCGCGCTCGAGCTCTGTTTCGTGATGGGCATCTACCTCGTCGTGACGCGGCGCCAGCGGCCGCAGGACTTCGGCCCGATGGCCCTCGTGATCGCTGCGGGCACGCTGACGTTGATCGGCGAGCTGGCAGTCCAGGCGGGCCTCGTCGATCCGCCGACGGTGTCGATCGCAGAAGTCGTTCTGCCGCTGCTGTTCGCGGCGGTGGGCATGCGGCTCTTCCTCATGTTCGCGCGCGCCCTGCGCGCCACGGAAGTCGATCGCAACCAACTCTCGGCGCAGCTGCACCGGTTGACGGCCGAATTCGACGTCCGTGTCGAGCAGCTGACGGC
>JAYTHL010000395.1:0-3551 GCA_043732605.1 Rhizobacter sp.
TGCAGACCGGCGAGAGCGCGACCCAGTCGACGTCGATCATCTCCGAGGGCGTTCCGTCCGAGAGCGCCGACTTCACCGAGACGCGGCTGCAGGAAGACACCGGCGCCGCACCGCTCGGCGCCGCGCTGCCGCTGATCGGCAGCCGACCGGCGGCAGAGCAGCAGCGCATCCTGCTCGCCATCCTCGGCATCGGCCTGTTCGGCCTGATCGTCCTCACCGTTCTTTCGTTCGTGTCGTCCGGGCGAGGCTCGGCGCAGGTCGCGGCCAGCGGCCAGGCGCTGATGCAGTCGCAGCGGCTCGCCAAGTCGGTGTCGCAGGCCCTGACCGGCAACCCGACGGCCTTTCCGGAAGTCAAGGAAAGCGCCGAGGTGCTCGCCAGCAACGTGCGCAGCCTGAAGAACGGCGAAGGCAGCGTCGCCGCAGCGCCCTCTGGCGTGCAGGACGCGCTCGACTCGGCCCTGCCGCTGGTCGAGCGCGCCGAGAAGAACGCCGGCATCGTCGTCGCCCAGCAGAAAGCGCTGACCGAGGTCGGCCAGTCGCTGCGCGCGATCAACAAGCAGTCGGTCGATTTGCTCGAGTCGACCGAGGCGATCCTCTCGCTCAAGCTTCAGCGCGACACCAGCCCGACCGAGGTGTCGGCGCTCGGCCAGCTCGTGATGCTGACGCAGCGCATCGGCAAGTCGGCGAACGAGTTCCTCACCGCCGAAGGCGTGAACCCCGAAGCCGTCGTGCTGCTCAGCAAGGACCTGACTTCGTTCAACGAGATCACCAAGGGCCTGCTCGACGGCAATCCGCAGATGGGCCTGCCGGGCACGCGCGATCCGCAGGTGCGCGAGCGCCTGATCTCGCTCGGCAAGCAATACCAGGAGACGCGCGCCCGCGGCGGCGTCATCCTCGACAACCTCGCCGGCCTGAACGCGGCGCGCGAAGCCGAGAACGCCATCATCGGCGACAGCGAGCCGCTGCGAAAGAACCTCGAGGCGGTGCAGGACAAGCTCGGCACCGAGACCGGCTTCAGCGGCCTGTCGCTGGTGCTGCTCCCGCTGTCGGCGGTGCTCGTGATCCTCGGCGGCGTCGGCTTCCTGCGCCTCTACGTCAGCGAGCAGGGCCAGCGCGCCAGCCTGGCGCAGAGCCGGCGTCTCGAGGCCGAAGGCCAGGAGAAGGAAGCCAAGCGCGTCAACGACGCCAACCAGGCGGCCATTCTGCGATTGATGAACGAGCTGCAAGGCGTCGCCGAAGGCGATCTGACGCAGCAGGCGACGGTCACCGAAGACATCACGGGCGCGATCGCCGACTCGGTCAACTACACCGTCGAGGAGCTGCGCACGCTGGTGTCGCAGGTGCAGGGCACGGCGACGCGGGTGACCGCGACGACCGAGCAGGTCGAGGCCAATTCCACCGAGCTGCTCGCGACCTCGTCGGAGCAGCTGCGCGAGATTCGCGACACCGGCGAGTCGGTGCTGCAGATGGCCGGCCGCATCAACCACGTGTCGACCCAGGCGCAGGAAACCGCTGTGGTCGCACGCCAGTCGCTCGAGGCCGCAGAGTCCGGCCTGAAGGCTGTGCAGAACACGATCGGCGGCATGAACTCGATCCGCGACCAGATCCAGGAAACGTCGAAGCGGATCAAGCGCCTCGGCGAATCGTCGCAGGAGATCGGCGAGATCACCGAGCTGATCTCGGACATCACGGAGCAGACGAACGTGCTCGCGCTGAACGCCGCCATCCAGGCCGCGTCGGCGGGTGAAGCGGGACGAGGCTTCTCCGTCGTCGCGGAAGAAGTGCAGCGGCTGGCCGAGCGCTCGGCCGACGCGACGCGCCAGATCGCCGCGCTCGTCAAGACGATTCAGACCGACACCCAGGATGCCGTCGGCGCCATGGAGCGATCGACGCAGGGCGTGGTCGAGGGAACGCGCCTCTCGGACGCGGCCGGCACGGCGCTCGGCGAGATCGACCGCGTCACGCACCAGCTGACCGATCTCGTCTCGGCGATCTCGCAGCAGTCGCTCTCGGAAGCGCAGTCCGCGAACGTCGTCGCCGCCAACATCCAGCACATCTTCGCCGTCACCGAGCAGACCAGCGAGGGCACGCGCGCGACGGCGACGATGGTGCGTGAGCTGTCGCGCACGGCCGAGGAGCTGAAGCAGTCGGTGTCGCGCTTCAAGATCGCCTGAGCGCGGTCGCCCGCGCGATCCGCATCGACCTTTCCTGACATTCGCCGAGACGCCCGATGGACAGCAATCTCATGGGTCTGGACGAGCTGCCGACCGCCGGTCCGTCCGACGATCTCAGCTCGATCGCCTGGGTCCACGAGGAGCTGCGGCGCTCGCTCGAGGCCGCGCACAAATCGCTGCGCCGCTTCCTGAAGGACGCCGAGGCCGTCACCGGCTCGGACATCGATTCAGTCGATCCCGGCGTGCTGCGTGCGGCGCGGGCGCAGATCCACCAGGGCGTCGGCGCGCTCGAGCTGGTCGGCCTGCCGGCGGCGGCGATCGTGCTGCGCGCCAGCGAGACGGCGGTGCAGCGCGCCGTCGCCAAGCCGCTGACGCTCACGCCCGACCTCGTCTCCGATCTCGAGCACGCCTCGTTCGGCTTGCTCGACTATCTCGCGCGCCTGCTCAACGGCAAGCAGGTCTCGTCGCTCTCGCTGTTCCCGCTCTACCGCGCGGTGCAGGAGAACGTCGAGGCCGAGCGCGTTCATCCGGCCGATCTCTGGCCGGTCGACTGGCGCTGGCGCGACGTCGCGAGCGACCCGGACGTCGTGCCGCGCTCGGCCGACACGACGGTCCGCGGCGAGTTTGAAGGCCACCTGCTGTCGCTGATGCGCGGCACGCAGCAGCTCACGGCTGCCGCCAAGATGAGCGAGATCTGCGCCGGTCTCGGCGCGGGCTCGGCGCATCCGCAGGTGCGCACCTTCTGGAACCTGTCGGCGGCGATGTTCGAGGCCCAGCATCACGGCCTGCTCGGCTTCGACGTCTTCACCAAGCGTGTCGCCTCGCGCCTGCTGGCGCAATTCCGTCTGCTCTCGAGAGGCGACTCCGACGTCTCCGAGCGCCTCGCCCGCGACATCCTCTTCTTCTGCTCGCAGTCCGCGCCCGCGGGCCGCGGCATGCGCGTGCCGCGCCTGACGGCGGTGCGCGATGCGTACAGCTTCGTCGAGCAGACGCCGACCGACTACGCGCACAGCGTCCTCGGCCGGTTCGATCCGGCCATCGTCGCCCACGCCAAGAAGCGCGTCGTCGCGGCCAAGGAATCGTGGTCGGCCACGGCCGGCGGCGAGATGCACCGGCTCGCCGGTCTCTCCGAGCAGTTCGCCCTCGTCGGCGATTCGCTGCGGCGCCTGTTTCCGTTCGGCGAGACCTTCGCGACCGAGCTGCAGACGGCGGTCGTGCAGACCCAGCAGTCGCAGGCCGCGCCGCCGGCGCCGCTGGCGATGGAAGTCGCGACCAGCCTGCTCTATCTCGAGGCCGCCCTCGAAGACGGCGACTTCGACCAGCCCGAGCACGCCGAGCGCATCAAGCGCCTGGGCGAGCGCCTCTCGCTCGTGCGTC
>JAYTHL010000396.1:0-3545 GCA_043732605.1 Rhizobacter sp.
GCGGTCGCCTCGAAGCTGGTCGCCGAATCGAGGTGGCGGGTGACGACGCCGGCGATGCTCCAGAGGAGCGTCGCGGCGATCATCCAGGAGACGGCGCGCGCGTGGGTCAATAGTCGCTGCCGGCGGAGCCCGGCGCGAGGTTGTCGAACTTGGTGAGCGGCTTCAGGAAGATGAGACGCTCGGTGCCGGTCGGGCCGTTGCGCTGCTTGGCGATGATGATCTCGGCGATGCCCGGCTCTTTCGAGTCCTTGTTGTAGTACTCGTCGCGGTAGATGAACATGATCACGTCTGCATCCTGCTCGATCGCGCCCGACTCGCGCAGGTCGCTCATCATCGGCCGCTTGTCGTTGCGCGACTCGACGCTGCGATTGAGCTGCGAGAGCGCCAGCACCGGGCACTTGAGCTCCTTGGCGAGCGACTTCAGGGCGCGCGAGATCTCGCCGATCACGGTCGCGCGGTTCTCGTCGCTCGTGCCGTCGCTGCCGGTCATCAGCTGCAGGTAGTCGACGACGATCAGGCCGAGCTGGCCGCAGCTGCGTGCCTGCCTGCGCGCGCGCGCGCGCAGCTCGGTCGGGCTGAGCGAGCCGCTCTCGTCAATGAAGAGGCTCACCTTGGCGAGCTTCTCGACGGCCTCCGAGAGCCGTCCCCATTCGTCGTCGCGCAGCGCGCCGGTGCGCAGGCGCTGCTGGTCGACGCGGCCGAGCGAGCCGACCATCCGCAAGGCCAGCTGCGCGGCGCCCATTTCCATCGAAAACACGACGACCGGCAGGCCTTCCTTGACGGCGACGTGCTCGGCGATGTTGAGCGCGAGCGCGGTCTTGCCCATCGACGGCCGTGCCGCGAGCACGATCAGGTCGCCCGCCTGCAGGCCGGCCGTCATCGTGTCGAGGTTGTAGAAGCCGGTGCGCACGCCGGTGACTTCCTCGGCGCCGTTCTCGTGCAGCTCGTTGACGCGGTCGATGAGCTGGACGACGAGCTGGTCCATGCTCTGGAAGCTCTGCCCGGAGCGCGAGCCTTCCTCACCGATGCGAAAGATCTTGCCTTCGGCGTCGTCGAGGATCTGCGAGACGGGACGGCCCTGCGGATTGAACGCGCTGGTGGCGATTTCGTCGCTCGCCGCGACGAGCTTCCTCAGCACCGAGCGCTCGCGCACGATCTCGGCGTAGCGCCGGATGTTGGCCGCGCTCGGCACGCTCTGCGCGAGCGCATTGAGGTAGACGAGTCCGCCGATGTCCTCGGCCTTGCCGAGTCGCTGCAGCTGCTCGAACACCGTGATCACGTCGGCCGGCTTGGTGGCGTTGATCAGCGAGGCGATCGCTTCGTAGATCAGCCGGTGCTCGTAGCGGTAGAAGTCGCTGGCGTTGAGCAGGTCGCCGATCCGGTCCCACGCGCCGTTGTCGAGCAGCAGGCCGCCGACGACGCTCTGCTCGGCCTCGACCGAGTGCGGCGGCACGCGCAGACGGGCGACGTCGTCGTCGCCACGGAGGTCGATGGCGGGAGGCGAAGACGAGAAGATCGCGGTCATGGAGAAATCATAGAGCCGCGCGCGCGGCCGCCAGTGGACAACCCTGGGGACAGCCATTGCACGACCGGTGCAAACGCGCAAAAAAATGGGCCCCGAAGGAGCCCGCCCCTTCCTCTCGGAGGAAGGGGAGCGAAGCGGGGAAGGAGCAGTCCTGTCCGCGTCGTCGTCAGCTCGTCTCGCCGAGGACGACCACCTTGACATCGACGACCACGTCCGTGTGCGGCGCCACCGTCACGGTGTGCTCGCCGACGGTCTTCAGCGGACCATTGGGCATACGCACCTGGGCCTTGGTGACCTTGAAGTCGATGCGGTTGAGCGCATCGGCGACGTCGGCATTCGTGACCGAGCCGAAGAGACGGCCGTCGACGCCGGCCTTCTGCGTGATGTGGACCGTGCGGCCGCTCATCTTCTCGCCGAGCGCCTGCGCGCCGGCGAGCTTGTCGGCAGCGTGCTTCTCGAGCTCGACGCGCTTGTCCTCGAACTCCTTGATCGCCGTCGTCGTGGCGCGGCGCGCCGCGCGGGTCGGGATCAGAAAGTTACGGGCGTAGCCGTCCTTGACCTTGACGATGTCGCCGAGGTTGCCGAGGTTGCCCACTTTTTCCAACAGGATGACTTGCATGGTGTCGGCCTCAGACCTTGTGCTGGTCGCTGTACGGCATCATGGCCAGGAAACGGGCGCGCTTGATGCACGTCGTCAGCTGACGCTGGAAGAACGCACGCGTGCCGGTGAGGCGCGCCGGCGTGATCTTGCCGTTCTCGTTGATGAAATCGCGCAAGGTGTCGATGTCCTTGTAGTCGATCTGCTTGACGCCGGTGACCGTGAAACGACAGAAGCGCTTGCGACGGAACAGCAGCGACTGGGTGTTGCGCTTGGGCTTGCGGTCCTTGGAGAACCGACCTTTACCGCGGGGCGGGGGCATGTGATGACCTCTCTACTTCAATGCGATGGACTGGATGTGAAAGACGATTCCGCGACCGTTTCGTTGCGCGCCGAGGAAGCCTTCGAATAGATGTTCGACGCCGAGCTCTGCTGCCAGGACCGCTTCGGTGACCTCGCCCACTGCGCGGGCGCGAATCTCGAAAGCGACCTTGCGGGGCACGCCGAGCTGGGGCTTCTCCGATTCGTGCTGCAGGCTGACGTCGAGCGCCGGAAGCCCTGCGGGCGTGAACCTGAGCGCCGTGCGCTCGACGATTCGCGCCGTCAGCGCGAGCCGATTCGTCAGGCCGCTGCTTCCTGGGGAGCGCGCCGCGACTCTTCGCGGTCGACCGACTTCATCATCACCGACGGCGTCATCTCGGCGTGGTCCTTGAGGACCGTGAGATGGCGCAGGACGGCGTCGTTAAAGCGGAACCCGGTCTCGAGCTCGGTCAGGACCTTGTTGTCGCACTCGATGTTGATACACAGGTAGTGCGCCTTGGCGAGCTTCTGGATCACGTACGCCATCTGGCGACGACCCCAGTCCTCGACCCGGTGCACCTTGCCGCCGCCCGCCGTGACGGTGGTCTTGTAGCGTTCCAGCATGGCCGGAACCTGTTCGCTCTGGTCCGGATGGATCAAGAGCACGATCTCGTAATGACGCATGGAGTCTCCTCGTGGATTCCTGAAAGGAAGCCGCTCGATCAACCGGAGGTCGTTCGTTCGGGTCACGTCAGGGCCCGAAGCGGCAAGGGAAAAGCTGATAAGTATAACCGGTCGTGGAGCGCGCAGTTCCCTGCGTGCGCAGCGGGCTTGCACCGGGCCGTTGCGGCCGCGTCCACCGAGGCGCAGTCACCCCCATCGGGGGTGATCCGATCCGGTAATCCCCCACATCGGCGCCGATGCGCATCATCCAATTGGTGGACTCGCGCATAGAGGCGCGGATTACACTGCGCCATCGGCCGATCGATGTCGACTCCAGGCGGCAGGGCCATCCGGGCGTCGTCGCCCCAGCTTCGCAGCGGAACGAGTTTCGATGAGCAATTCGAGCAACGGCGGAAAGTTCGCGCGGGACGCTTCGAACAGCCCCGCACCGTCGCCGTC
>JAYTHL010000397.1:0-3536 GCA_043732605.1 Rhizobacter sp.
ACTTCCGGCCCCGGCGCAGGCGGTCGACCGCGCGATCCGCAGCGGCGGCCCCTTCGCCTATCCGAAGGACGGCATCGTCTTCGCCAACCGGGAGCGCATCCTGCCGCCCCAGAGGCGCGGTTTCTATCGTGAATACACGGTCGCGACGCCAGGCGCGCTCGACCGGGGCGCGCGTCGCATCGTCTGCGGCGGCAGGGAGCCGAGCGCTCCTCAGGCCTGTTACTACAGCAACGATCACTACGCGAGTTTCCACCGCATCACACCATGAGCGCAGCAGCAGTTTTCTTAGAACAGGAGGAACGCGAGATGCTTTTGCAGACCGTCCGTCCGAACATCGTGCAGTCGATTCGAGCCTATCGCGTCGACGACCTGATGCAGGCCGCGCATCAAGCCGACCAGCACTTTCTCTACGCCAATCTCACCTCTGCGCAATCCAAGCAGGACGTGCTCGAGGCGATCGCCGAGGCCTTCGTCTTCCCGCCCCACTTCGGCAAGAACCTCGACGCGCTGTTCGACTGCATGACCGACCTGGTCCACAAGGCCGGCCCGCAGCCGGGCTTCGTGGTCGTGCTCGAGCAGCTGCCCGACAACCCCCGCTTCGACCGCGAGGCCCGCGAGCAGTTGCTCGACGTGTTCCGCGATGCGGCCGACTTCTGGGCGGAGCGCAAAGTACCGTTCAGGTGCTTCTATTCTTTTCAGTAGCCCGCTCCCAAGAGTCAGCATCATGGGAGCGGGCTACCGAAGTGGCCCCCGGGGCAGGCAGCGTGAACGGCAGCGAGAAGCCGGTCAAGGCAGTGGCGAAAACAGCGGCGAACAGCAGCTTCGGGGCGAACATGCCGCTCATGAGCAGCGCGTTCGACACCGCGATGTGGCTGACGGCGGCTTGAACGCCCGCTAGCGTTCGACCACTGGCCCGTCGGACTTCCGGCTCGCCGCCACGGCGAGGGCGAGCCGGAGATATTCCTCGACCGGAACCTCTTCCGCCCGACGCTGGGTATCGAACGGCACGTTCGTGCCGCTCTCCTCGAGCCAGCGGCCGAGCGTGTGGCGAAGGAGCTTCCGTCGTTGCGAGAAGGCCGAGGTCACGAGCTCGCGCAACAACGCCGGCTCGACCGCTGCCGGCGCGGCGCGCGGCGTCATGCGCAGCACGGCCGACTCGACCCGCGGCGGCGGATCGAACGCTTCGGCCGGCACGTCGAACAGCGACTCGATCTCGTAGCGCCACTGCAGCATCACGCTGAGCCGGCCGTAGTCCTTCTTTCCGGGCGCGGCCGCGATCCGCTCGACGACTTCCTTCTGCAGCATGAAGTGCTGGTCCTCGATGCGCGTCGCGGCTTCGAGAAGGTGAAAGAGGATCGGCGTCGAGATGTTGTACGGCAGGTTGCCGACGACGCGCAGCTTGCCGGCGCCTTCTGCCACGGGGAGTGCGGCGAAGTCGACCTGAAGCACGTCGGCCTCGACGACGTCGAGCCCGGCCGTGCGACGCAGCCGCGCGGCGAGGTCGCGATCGAGCTCGATCACCGTGAGCTGGCGGCAACGCTCGAGCAGCGCGAAGGTCAGCGCGCCCCGGCCTGGTCCGATCTCGACCAGCGCCTGGCCGGGGCGAGGATCGATGCCGTCGACGATCCGGTCGATCACCGACCCGTCGACGAGGAAGTGCTGGCCGAAGCGCTTCTTGGCGCGATGCAAGGAGGTGCCGGGAGTCGCCGCCGCTACTGCGCCTGCGGCGGGTCGCGCAGCTCGATGTAGGCGCGGCCGCGCAAGTCGCGCAGCCATTCGGCGAACGCTTCGTCGAACTTCTGCTCGCGCAGGAGATTGCGCGCCTGCTCGCGCTGCTGGCGCAGGTCGAGCGTCGTCTGGCGTCGGTCGACGACCTGGATGAGGTGCAGTCCGAAGCGCGTCGTCACCGGATCGGACAGGCCGCCGACCGGCAGCGCCGTGACCACTTCCTCGAACTCGGGCACGAAGGTTCCGGGCGAGGACCAGCCGAGGTCGCCGCCCTGGGCAGCGCTGCCGTCTTCGGAGTTGTCGCGGGCGAGCTGCTCGAACGTCTTCTTGCCGTCCTGGATGTCGCGCTTGAACTGCACCAGTCGACGTGCCGCCGCTTCCGGCGACAGCTCCGGCGACGGCCGTAGCAGGATGTGGCGCACCCGCGATTGATCGACCGTGAACGCGCCCGACTCCTGGCGTTCGATCAGCTTGAGCACATGGAAGCCCGCGCCGCTGCGCAGCAGCTCGCGGGCGATCTCGCCGGGCTTCAGACCCTGGACGGCCTTCAAGAAGACATCGGGCAGCCGATCGGCCGGACGCAGGCCGATCTCGCCGCCCTGGGCGCGGTTGCCGTCTTCCGAGACCTCGCGCGCGACCGTCGCGAAATCTTCGCCGCCGCGGGTGCGGGCGAGCGCGGCGGCGGCCTTGGCGCGACGTTCCTCGACAACGGCATCGCTGGCGCCTTCGGGCACCGGCACCAGGATCTGGGCGACGTTGATCTGCATGCCGCCGCCCGCCGCGATCCGACGCTTCTCGATCAGGTCGTCGATGTCGACGTCGCTGATCCGGATGCGGCTCGCGACCTCGCGCTCGCGCAGCCGCTCGACCATCAGCTGGTCGCGGATGTTGTCGCGGAACTTGGCGTACGACTGCCCTTCCAGGCGCAACCGCTCGCGCAATTGCGGGATCGACAACTGGTTCTGGGTCGCGATGTTGGCGACGGCGCGATCGAGCTCGGGCTCCTCGACGCGCGCGCCGTTCTCGCGCGCGTTCGTGACCAGGACGCGCTCGTCGATCAAGGTGTCGAGCACCTGTTTGCGGAGCGTCGCCGGCGGCGGCAACTGCGTGCGGCTGCGATTGGCGTCGTCGCGGATCCGCGCCAGACGCTGCTGCAGCTCGCCCGCCGTGACGAGCTCCTGGTTGACGACGGCGGCGATGTAGTCGCCGGTCTGGGCGCTCGCATGCGCGCCGACCAAGGCGAGCGCCAGGGCGGCGAACGCGTGACGCAAGATGGATCGCGGATCAGTCATACGGGGTGAACGGAGAAGACGTCGTGCGCTCGTCGCGCAGGAGTTGGTAGCCTGGAACATTGTCCTTCAACACCTTGAGTGGATTCGATCCGAGCCTGGAGAGGCCGACGAGTTCCAGCTGCAGCAGCAATCGCGTCGTCGTTTCGCTGCGCCCGGTCGAGAGTCGCTCGACGACGACCCGCCCGATCCAGCAGCCGGCGTCGTACTCGAAGCCGGCGATCGAGTCGGTGAGGCGGCTGTCCTTGGTGCTGTAGTTGACGTGACCCACGCTGTAGAGCGTGCCGCTGCAGCTGCTGCTTCCCGCGGGCCGCTCGCTCGTCCGCGCCGGGCCGTAGACCGGCCACTGCCAGCCGAGCTCGAACTGCTCCGACAGACCCCGCGTCAGCCGATAGGTGAGCCCGACCGTGCGATACGGTCCAGGCGAATAGCGAAAGCCGGCAAGCGATCGCTCGATGCGGTGGCTGTCGGGATTGAACTGCGCGGAGGTGTCGAACGACCAGCGCGGCACGAGCGTCG
>JAYTHL010000398.1:0-3526 GCA_043732605.1 Rhizobacter sp.
GCGAGGGCATCGGGCAGGTCGACAGCGAGGCTCATGGCGATGGCGGTCTCGTGGCAATCGGCGCGCTCACGACGCCTGCCACCTGCAGATGATGCGCGACCCGCAGGACGAGATCCTCGCGCCAGGGCGCGGCGATGATCTGCACGCCGATCGGCATCGTCTCGTGGCAGCCCCAGACCGGCACGGCGCAGACCGGCAGGCCGATGCACGAGATCGGCTGCGTGAGCAGCCCGAGGCTCGGCCGCGCCGGGACGCGCCGGCCGTTGATCGAGATCCACTCCGTGCCGATTGGCGGCGCGACGCACGGCGTCGCCGGCGCGATCAGCACGTCGACGTCGCGAAAGCTCGCAGCGACGCGCAGCGCGAACGATCGGCGCACACGCTGCGCCTGGACGATCCACGCCGCGGGCAGCAGCGCGCCGGCAAGGAAGCGATCGCGCGAGAGCGGCTCGAAGTCGGCGGCACGCGTTCTCAGGTCGGGCAGATGCAGTGCCGCGCCCTCCGAGTTGGAGATGAGGAACGCGGCGGCGCGCGCCGCCTCGACGTCGGGCCAGGTCACGACCCTGCGCGCTCCGAGCGACTGCGCGACGCGCGCCACCGCGGCGCGGGCCTCCGGCCCGGCGTTGTCGTGGAACCAGCCGTCGAGAACGCCGATGCGCAGGCCCTCGATGCGCTCCCCGATGCACGCCACCGTCGGCTCGATCGGCCGATCGACGCAAGCCGGATCCTCGCGATCGACGCCCTGCATCGCGTCGTACGAAAGCGCGAGGTCGAGCGCCGTGCGCGCGACCGGGCCGAGGTGGTCGAGGCTGGCGACGAACGGATAGCTGCCGTTGCGCGGCAGGCGGCCGTACGTCGGCTTCAGCCCGAACACGCCGCACAGCGACGACGGCACGCGGATCGAGCCGTTGGTGTCGGAGCCGAGCGAGAGCGGCACCTGACCGGCCGACAGCGCGGCCGCCGAGCCGCCCGACGAGCCGCCGGCCACGCGGGTCAGGTCGTGCGGATTGCGGGTCGGGCCGTCGTGCGTGTTTTCGGTCGTGAAGCCGTAGGCGTACTCGTCCATGTTGAGCGCACCGACGAGCACCGCGCCGGTCTGCTCCAGCCGGGCGACGAGTGGCCCGTCCTTGAGTGCCGGCGGCCGCTCGCGCTCGATCTTCGAGCCGGCGCGCGTCGTGACGCCGGCGACGTCGAACAGGTTCTTGACCGCGAACGGCACGCCGAGCAGCGGCCGTGCGTCGATGCGGTCGCCGCCCCGCGCGAGCTCCGCGTCGATCGCCGCGGCGCGCTTGCGCGCGCGATCGCCCGTGAGATCGGTGAAGGCGTTGACCGCGCCGTCGCTGGCGGCGATGCGC
This sequence comes from Rhizobacter sp., assembly GCA_043732605.1. Classification (GTDB taxonomy): domain Bacteria; phylum Pseudomonadota; class Gammaproteobacteria; order Burkholderiales; family Burkholderiaceae_C; genus Schlegelella_A. The sequence goes on from JAYTHL010000398.1 coordinate 1,356, forward strand.
GCGAGGCTGGCCTCGACGATCGCCGTCGCGCTGACGCGGCGCGAGCGGACGGCATCGGCGATCCCGTGGGCGCTGCCGTCGAGCAACTGCGCGACGTTCGTCGACGCCTCGTCAGTGGTGGTGCTCATCGCACCGGCAGATCGTCGGGGCCGATCGGCACGAACGCCGGCGCCGGCTCGTCGGCGACCCCCAACGGCACGGCCGCAACCACGGCTGCCATCTGGGCGGCGAGCTCGAAGTAGCGGACCACGCCTTCGCGGTGCTCGGGCGCGATCGGCAGCTCGAGCGCGCCGGCGACGGCGTCGATGTAGGACTCGATGCGACGGCGCTGCATGCGGTGCGTGGCGATGCGCGCGGCTAGCGCCGCGGCTCTCGCTGGAAGATCTCGAGGCTCTTCTTCTTGGCGGCGATGAAGCGCGCGTGCGAGAGCGTCGCGACCGTGCGCGACCGTGGCTCGTCGTATTGCAGGATCTCGGCGACCCTGGTCGGCCGCTTGGTCAGCAACAGCACCTGGTCGGCGAGATAGCCCGCTTCCTCGAGGTCGTGCGAGACGAGCAGCATCGTCGTGCCGGTCTCCATGAAGACCTCCTGGAGCTTCTCGCGGACGGCCAGGATCGCCGCGTACATGCTCTTCACGTTCAGCACCTGCTGGGCGTCGATGATGCGGTGGCCGGGACCGCTGTCGGAGCCGATGAACATCTCGGCGACGATGACGATCACGAGCGCCATCGACACCGCCGAGCGCAAGCCACGAAGGTCGGCTGCAGGCTCTCCCGGATCAGCACGTCCTTGAACACCTGGACGCGGGTCGCGCCCATCACGCGCTGCCTCGCGTTGATGACACCGTGGGCGCTGTTGAAGACGACGATCAGGAGCGCGCCGAACGCGGCGATCGCAACCTTGTTGATGTCCGACACGCCGAAGATCAGCAGGAACAGCGGGATCAGCGCCGACGACCGCGTCGAGCGGAAGCCGAGCGTCGCCCACGGCGTCGGCAAGAGGATCGGCTTGATGAAGCCGAGCCGCACGACCAGGTCCCGGGCGATGAACAGCAGCAGCGGCCCGGTGAACGGCAGCAACCGCCCCCAGGCGAAGCTCTTCGGCGCCGCCTTGGCGACGTCGGCAGGCGCGCTCCAGGGCGCGGCGACGGTGCAAGAGGCGCCGGCCCAGCGCGGAACGCCGAGCGCGGCGAGCGCGCTGCCAGCCCCGGCCGCGACCAGGATCGCACGCCGTCGCCGGCGCGTCGGCTCGGTCGAGGTCACGAGGGCTGAGCGCCGCTCGGGACGCATCGTCATGGCGATTCCTGGTGGTGGCTGGAGGGAAGGCTGCGGGTCACGCGTTCGACGCGGAACCGGACGGGGACGGCGACAGGCTGGCGAGGTAGGCGCGCCAGCCGCCGTGGCGCGTGATGTCGGTCGCGCCGGCGACGGCGTGCGCTTCGCAGAGGAAGCCGTGCACGAGCCGGCCGTCGGCGAGCTCGACCGAGCCGAGGCCGAGCGGCGCGGCGATCGACGCGAGCAGTGCGCCGACGCTGGTGCTCGGCACCGCCCAGACCTCGACCGCGATCGCGGCCCCACCCTCGGCAACGCGCACCATCCCCGGCTTGGCCGGCGTCGTCGCGGGCAGCGCGTAGAGCCGGTAGCGCGGCGCGGTGTGGGTCGCCTCGAGGCGGTGCGCGCCGAGCGCGAGCAACTGCGGATTGAGCGGCAGGCCGCTGAGATGCGCACCGACGACGGCGATCGGCATCTCCGCCTGCGCCAGCGGCGCGGGCACGGCGTCGACTGACGTCGCGTCGATCGTCGACGAGCGCCCCGTCGCCCCGAGCGTCAGCGCCAGGCTCGACTGCCAGGTCGCGCCGAAGCGGGCCAGCGCCACGTCGTGGGCGCGCGGCGCGATGAACGTGACGCCGAACGGCAGCCCGCTCGCAGCGATGCTCGCCGGCAGCGCGAGCGCGCACCAGCCGAGCAGGTTGACGAAGTTGGTGTACGTGCCGAGCCGCACGTTCACCGCGACCGGCTCGTCGTCGACCTCTGTGAAGCGCGGATGGCCGGGCGCCGTCGGCACCATCAGCAGGTCGACCTGCTCCCAGACGGAGCGCGTGTCGCGCTGCGCTTCGCGCAGGGCGTAGACACCGCGGAACGCATCGGTCGCAGACAGGCTGAGCGCCGCGG
>JAYTHL010000399.1:0-3509 GCA_043732605.1 Rhizobacter sp.
CGGCAGGGCCGGCGCGCAGACCGCCAACGACCGTTGCATCGGCGCTGAACGCCGCAGCCAGGGCTGCGACTGCGAGAAGGGACTTGGCGAATTTCATGGATGAGGTCTCAAGGACAGGTGGAAGAAAAGTGGACAGGCCCACTCTAGGCGACAAGAGGTCGGTGCCTCATCCCGCGGCCCGGGGGTGATCTGTAGGCGAACGCCCCGTGCATCGCGACATCGCGAGACCAGACCGCATCAAGCGCGCTCGCCGCGCCTCGCTGGTCCGAGGGACATGAAACCTCGTCACGCAGTGCGAGGCACGAAGGCATCGAGCGCGCTGCGCGTGAGATGCTCGACCTCCGCGGCAAGCAACTCGAGCACGGGCAGCGCTCCAGCGTTCGCCTCCCGGATGGCCTCGTGCACGGCGTTGTCGAGCACGGTGCGAACCTGGAGAAGACGCGCATGCGCGTCGGAGACGATCTTCCGGTCGGGGCATGCTGCCCTGCGCTTTTGATGGGCCGTCACGGCGCCGGCGGGCGGGATCGCGCAGAAGACAGGAGGGCGGCGTGAGACTCGCTGGATCTCCTACGAATCAGTGGAGATTCGGCGCGACTGAAGCAGCTCAGACACCAGCCTGTCGAACGCGCTCTCCGTGTGACCTGGCGAAGCCGACCAATCGGTGTCGGACGGCTCGGTCGCACTGTCGATCGTCGGCCGGGGCCGGACAGCGTTCGCCGCGACCCGGGCGGCAATCAGGCGATTCGATTCTTCGATCAAGCCCTGGCGGGTCTCGGCGGTCATGTAGAAGCGATGCATCGGAGGAGGAGGAGGAGTGGCCGTGCTGCGACCCTAACGAGATGACAGGTCGCGGTGCGTCCTCTTCGTTCGCCACAGGCTGTCGGACAAGAGCGCGCGCGGGCGCGCCGGCGCGGGGAGGGAGACCCGCCCCGCTCAGTCCAGCACGGAGAAATTGGTCGGCAGCGCCAGCCTGTCGGCGCCGTCGTTGGCGTCGATCCAGGCCCTGGCCACGGCCATGACCCGCTCCTGTGCCTCCTCGCTGGTGCGGAAGATCTCCAGGTCGATGAAGCGCTGCGAGCGCGTGCGCGTGCCGTCGAGCGCCATGATCGCGACGCGGGCCCGGTAGTGACCGCCATCCGTCGTCGTGGAGACGTCGGTGAACGTGTAGCCCTTGTAGATTTGCCTGCCGCTCACCGGATCCCCTCTGCCAACCGGATGGATTTTCGAGCGGGCGCCGGCTCTCGGCCATGCCGCGCAGTCGGGTCGTCGGACGTTTCGTTACGAATGCACGTCCTCGACGAACGATGTCGCAGTGCGACGCCCCTTCCCGACGAACGATGTCGCAGTGCGGCGCCCCTTCCTTCAGAGCGGCGCACTTCAGCCGATGAATGGGCAACGTGCCCGACGACTCCTCATGACGCACGCGGCCACTTCCCCGCTCCCGGCGCCGGACGGACTTGCCGGGTCCCACCTGCTGCCCACCGGAACGCGTCTCGACGAGTTCGAGATCCTGCGCCCGCTCGGCATCGGCGGCTTCGGCATCGTCTACCTCGCGATCGACCATTCGCTGTTGCGCCACGTCGCGCTCAAGGAGTTCATGCCCGCCGACCTGGCCGCACGCGGCCCGGCCGGAACCGTCGGTCCGCGCTCCGAGCATTGCACCGCGCAGTTCGCGCGCGGTCTCGAGTCGTTCTTCAGCGAAGCGCGGTTGCTGGCGCCGTTCAACCATCCTGCGCTGGTGCGGGTGCACCGCTTCTGGAAGGCGAACGGCACGGCCTACATGGCGATGCAGTACTGCCCGGGACAGACGCTCAAGGAAGCGCGCAGCGCGATGCAAGCGCCTCCCGACGAGGCATGGCTGCGCGCCTTCGTCGAGCCCTTGCTCGGCGCGCTCGAGCGGCTGCACCGCGCAGGCGTGTTCCACCGCGACATCTCGCCGGACAACATCCTGCTGCTGCCCAACGGGCGGCCGATCCTGCTCGACTTCGGCTCGGCGCGCCGGGCCGTCGGCGCGGACACGAGCGCGCTGACGGCGATCCTCAAGCCCAACTTCGCGCCGATCGAGCAGTACGGTGACGACGCCGCGATGGCGCAAGGTCCTTGGACCGATCTCTACGCGCTCGGTGCGACGGTCCAGTTCATGCTCACCGGCCGCGCCCCGACGCCGGCCGTGATCCGCGTGGTCAAGGACACGCGCACACCGCTCGCGGCCGCCGGCCCCGCCGCCTTCCCCGGCGTGGGCGCGGCGTTTCTCGCCGCCATCGACTGGACCGCGGCCGTGGCACCCGACGGCCGCCCGCAAAGCGTCGCGGCTCTGCGCCGAGCGCTTGCCGACAACAAGCCGACGACCGCGCCGACGACCGCGCGGCCGCGCAGCGTGCGACTGAAGCTCCTGGCGCCGACGCTCGCGCTCGCGGCCGTGGGTGCGCTGCTCGCGGGCGCGTGGATGTTCGGCACCACGCCGACGCTTGCCGCCGCCGCGACGGTCGCCCCGCCCGCCGCGTCGTCCGCGCCGGCTCGCACCGCGCCAGCGCCTGCCCCCGTCACGGCATCGGCGCAGCAACCGGCAACGATCGCCGCCGTGGCGACACCCGAACCAGCGCCTCCGCCCGTGCATCGATCAGAGCCGCCGAAACGCGCGTCACCGGCCGTGAAGCCGCTGTCGCCCGTGACGCCGACGTCGACCGCCACGATGCACCTGGCCACGGTCGCGGCACGCGGTCCTGTCGAGGCCTGCGCCGGCCGCAACTTCATCGCCCGTGCAATGTGCGTAAGCGAGCGGTGCCAGGCGCCGGACGTGCGCATGAATCCCGAGTGCATCGAATCGCGCCGGATCGAGGAGCAGCGGCAGCGCCGCATGGAGCGCTGAGCCCGCGGCGACCGCTCAGAGCTCGCCCTTCGGGACGATCGGGCTCAGCAGCCACAGCTTGAAGCGAAGCCACCGGCTCGTCTCCGGCGGCGCATCGAAGACCGCTTCCATGCCGTCGGGATCGAGCCCGACCCATTCGACGCGGCCGTCGCCGCTCAGCCGGAGCCGGTACTCGCCGTCCGGGTCGCGCATGCCGGCGAGCTGGCTCGCGATCTCGGTGCTCTCGATGATGACGCCCACCTCGGTTCGAGCCAGGCCGAGCGCGGGTCGAGATTCGTCGAGCCGAGAGAGACCTGCGAGTCGTCGCGGATCGCATCGACGACCTCCGCGGCCCAGCCCGACGGCTCGTCGCGCAGGCGGTAGCGCGCCATGTCGCCGATGTTCGACGCGATGCGCGCCGCGACATCGACATCCGCATGCTCCATCGCCCAGCGAAAGGCGATGCGCAGGTTGCCCATCTCGCGGTCGAGCCACTGGTGCGCCTCGCGCTGGCGCGGGCTGCGCCAGAGCGCGAAGCGCGCATCGGAGTCGTCGGCCACGAAACGCGCGTGGGCGCGCCGCGTCGCGACGGCCTGGTGGCGCTTCGCCTGCGCCGGCAGGTTTCCCGCGACCGCCGCCGCCGAGGCCGACGGCTCGATCG
>JAYTHL010000400.1:0-3507 GCA_043732605.1 Rhizobacter sp.
GCTCGCCGCGGGCTTTCTCGCCGTCGTCGCGTCGTCGGTCTCCGCCCAGGACACGGCCATCAAGTTCCAGCTCGACTGGCGCTACGAAGGCCCGGCCGCGCTCTTCCTCGTCCCGCTCGCCAAGGGCCACTTCAAGAGCGAGAAGCTCGACGTGGTCGTCGATGCCGGCAACGGCTCGGGCGGCACGGTCACGCGCGTCGCCTCGGGCGCCTACGACATGGGCTTCGCCGACCTCGCCGCGCTGATGGAGTTCCAGGCCAACAACCCGTCGGCGCCGAACAAGCCGATCGCAGTGATGATGGTCTACAACAACACGCCGGCCGCGGTGCTGGCGCTGAAGAAGTCGGGCATCACCAAGCCCTCCGACCTCAACGGCAAGAAGATGGGCGCGCCGGTGTTCGACGCCGGCCGCAAGGCCTGGCCGATCTTCGCCAAGGCCAACTCGATCGGCGCGGTGACGTGGACGGCGATGGACCCGACGCTGCGCGAGACCATGCTCGTGCGCGGCGACATCGACGCGATCACCGGCTTCTCGTTCACGTCGCTCCTCAACATCGAGGCGCGTGGCGTCAAGGCCGAGGATGTCGTCGTCATGCCGTATCCGAGCTACGGCGTGAAGATGTACGGCAACGCGATCATCGTCTCCGAGCCGTTCCTCCAGAAGAACCCGGAGGCGGTGAAGGCCTTCCTGCGCGCCTTCACGAAAGGCGTCAAGGACGTGATCGCCGACCCGAAGGCGGCCATCGTCACGCTGAAGGCACGCGACGGCCTCGTCAACGAGGAGCTCGAGCTGCGCCGGCTCAAGCTCGCGCTCGACGCGACCGTGCTCACGCCCGACGCCAAGGCCGAAGGCTTCGGCGAAGTGCGCGCGCCGCGCCTCTCGCTGATGGCGAGCCAGGTGTCGGACGCCTTCGCGACCAAGGACCGCGTCAACACCGCCTCGATCTGGAAGGACGGCTACCTGCCGAGCGCCGCCGAGCGCGACATCTTCAAGCCCGCGAAGAAATGACATTCGCATGAAGGACTTCGTCGACTTCAGCCACGTCTGGCTCGCCTACAACGACGAGCTGCTCACGAAGAAGCAGTACGCCGTCGAGGACATCGACATGAAGATCGGCGAGGGCGAGTTCGTCGCTATCGTCGGTCCGTCGGGCTGCGGCAAGTCGACCTTCATGAAGCTTGCGACCGGGCTCAAGAAGCCGTCGCAGGGCACGATCCTGATCGACGGCAAGGAAGTCGCCGGGCCGCTCAAGATCACGGGCATGGCGTTCCAGTCGTCGTCGCTGCTGCCGTGGCGGACGACGCTCGACAACGTCCTGCTGCCGCTCGAGATCGTCGAGCCGTATCGATCGACCTTTCGCCGAGACCGCGACAAGTTCGCCGCGATGGCGACGAAGCTGCTCGACAGCGTCGGCCTCGCCGGCTACGGCGACAAGTTCCCGTGGCAGCTCTCGGGAGGCATGCAGCAGCGCGCCTCGATCTGCCGCGCGCTGATCCACGAGCCGAAGATGCTGCTCCTCGACGAGCCCTTCGGTGCGCTCGACGCGTTCACGCGCGAGGAGCTCTGGTGCATCCTGCGCGACCTGCACGCGGCGCAGAAATTCAACGTCATCCTCGTCACGCACGACCTGCGCGAGGCCGTGTTCCTCGCCGACACCGTCTACGTGATGAGCCGCAGCCCGGGCCGCATGCTGGTGAAGAAGACGATCGAGTTCGCGCGCCCGCGGCCGCTCGAGCTGACCTACGCCAAGGAATTCACCGACCTCGTGCTCGAGCTGCGCGAGCACATCGGCGCGATCAGGAAGCCGCTCGCCGTCGACCCCGAAGGCAACAAGCCGACCGTGGAGATCGCGCAATGAGCATGAGCAGGAAGGACAAGGAGCGCTACGCGCCGTGGCTGATGCTCGTCGGCATCCTGATCCTCTGGGAGCTGATCTGCCGCGGCTTCAACGTCTCGGAGTTCATCTTCCCGGCGCCGTCGCGGATCGCCTCGCAGCTCTGGGAATACCGCGGCACGATCGCCGGCCATGCGTGGCGCACGTTCTGGGTGACGATGGTCGGCTTCGGCATCTCGATCGTCGTCGGCACGATGCTCGGCTTCCTGATCGGCAGCTCGCGCACCGCGTACGCGGCGTTCTATCCGCTGATGACCGGCTTCAACGCGCTGCCGAAGGCGGCGTTCGTGCCGATCCTCGTCGTCTGGTTCGGCATCGGCGTCGGCCCGGCGGTGCTCACCGCGTTGCTGATCTCGTTCTTCCCGATCACCGTCAACATCGCCACTGGCCTGGCGACGCTCGAGCCCGAGCTCGAGGACGTGCTGCGCGTGCTCGGCGCGAAGCGCTGGGACGTGCTCGTCAAGGTCGGCCTGCCGCGCTCGATGCCGTACTTCTACGGCTCGCTCAAGGTCGCGATCACGCTCGCCTTCGTCGGCACGACGGTTTCCGAGATGACGGCCTCGAACGAAGGCATCGGCTACCTGCTGATCTCGGCCGGCTCGTCGATGCGGATGGGCCTGGCGTTCGCCGGCCTCGTCGTGATCGGGGCGATGGCGATGATCATGTACGAGCTCTTCGCCGTGATCGAGAAGCGCACGACGGGCTGGGCGCACCGCTCGGCCGGCGCATGAGCCGCCGGGCCGCTCCCAAGGCGAATACCGCAGCGCGGAGCGCGAAAGTTTTCGAATGAGCGACGGGCGAAGCGAGCCGAGCGACGTGCAGGTCGCGGCGATGCTCGCCCGCGCCCACGCGCTGGCGAAGAAGGCGATGGACGCCGGCCACCATCCCTTCGGCGCCTTGCTCGTCGCCGCCGACCACGCCACCGTGCTCATGGAGCAGGGCAACGTCGACAGCGTCAACCACGCCGAGGCCGTGCTCGCGCGCGAAGCGGCCAAGCGCTGGTCGCCAGCCGACCTCTGGCCGTGCACGCTGGTCACCACCGTCGAGCCGTGCGCGATGTGCGCCGGCACGCAGTACTGGGCGAACATCGGCCGCACCGTCTTCGGCATCGCCGAGAAGGCGCTCCTCGCCGAGACCGGCAACCATCCCGAGAACCCGACGCTCGATCTCCCCTGCCGCCACGTGTTCGCGCGCGGCCAGAAGGACATCCGCGTGATCGGGCCGGTGGAGGCGATGGTCGAGCCGATCACGGCGCTGCACCGGCGCTACTGGCGTTCGAGGTAGCTCGAGCCGTTCAGCCTGCGTCGAAGTTCCGGGGTTCAACACCGAGGTCGTGGCGCAGCGCCTCAAGCTCGACGTCAAGGAGCTGCTGCTCACGGCCAACGTCAAGGCGAACGGCTTCTCGTCGATGAACCACGCGAAGCTCGACACCCAGATCGCGGCGGTGCTCGACGCCTTCGACGTCAAGGCGCACGTGCGGCGGCCAGTCTCTACACTGACCGCTTCCTGCCGCCGAAGGCCGACCGCATGCCGCCGGCGTGCAAGGACTAGGAAGGGAGTCACGACCATGCTGACGACGCGCCAACCGGTGTTCCGCAAGTTCTGGCACGCG
>JAYTHL010000401.1:0-3489 GCA_043732605.1 Rhizobacter sp.
TCGGCTTGGCCCCTTCATCGGCCAGCGTCTCGAGTCGAAGGGTCGTCGCCGGCGAGCCGGAGAGGCGCGCGGCGTCGCCGGTCAGGCGCAGCTCGAGATGGCCGAGCGCGGTCGTGAACGACGGTTCGTCGGCGTGCAGCGTGTCGACGATTGCGAGCGCATCGAAGCGCAAGGCCGGAGCTTCGGCGGCGAGCGCGGCCGACGCGACCAGTGCCAGCGAGAGCGATGCGACGAATCCTCGGCCGACGCGCCGGTGCACGCTCGACATGTCGGCGCGGGCCGGCCTCAGATGCAGCGCCCGCCGTCGATCTCCATCGCCACGCCGGTGATCATCGAGGCTTCGTCGCTGCACAGGAAGCAGGCGGCGTTGCCGAGGTCTTCGGGGGTCGAGAAGCGGCCGATCGGGATCGTCGACAGGAACTTCGCGCGGATCTCCGGCGTGTCCTCGCCCATGAAGGTCTTGAGCATCGGCGTCTCGCCGGCGACCGGGTTGAGGGCGCAGACGCGGATGCCGAACGGCGCCAGCTCGACCGCCATCGAGCGCGTCGCCGTGATCACCCAGCCCTTGCTGGCGTTGTACCAGGTGAGGCGCGGCCGCGGGCTCACGCCGGCCGTGCTGGCGATGTTGAGGATCACGCCGCGCTTCTGTGCCTTGAAGCGCGGCACGACCACCTTCGCGGCCAGGTAGATCGCCTTGACGTTGACGGCGAGGATGCGGTCGAAGTCGTCCTCCGACAGGTCCTCGAGCGGCTGCGGCACGTGGCCCATGCCGGCGTTGTTGACGAGGATGTCGAGGCCGCCGAAGCGAGACTGCGCGGCCTCGACCATCGCCGCGACGTCGGCGGCGACGGTGACGTCGGCACGGACGCCGATCGCCTGATTGCCGATCCGCGCCGCGGCGCGCGCCGCGCCGTCACCATCGCGGTCGGCGACGACGACTTTCGCGCCCTCGCCCGCAAACTTGGTCGCGATGCCTTCGCCGAAGCCCGACGCGCCGCCGGTGACGAGAGCGATCTTTCCTGCGAGTCTCATGGCGTTGTCCTTCGTCAGCCGTGGTGGATCGCGATCGTCTTCAGCGTCGAGAAGCCGTAGAGCGCCTCGAAGCCCTTCTCGCGGCCGTGGCCCGAGTGCTTGACGCCGCCGAACGGCAGCTCGATGCCGCCGCCGGCGCCGTAGTTGTTGACGAAGACCTGACCGCACTTGAGCGCCCGCGCCATCCGCATGGCGCGCCCGCCGTCGCGGGTCCAGACGCCGGCGACGAGGCCGTACTGCGTGCCGTTGGCGATCCGGATCGCGTCGGCCTCGCCGTCGAAGGCGATCAGCACCTGGACCGGGCCGAAGATCTCCTCCTGCGCCAGCGCGTGGTCGGGCGGGACGTCGTCGACCAGCGTCGGCTTGACGTAGTGGCCGCCCTTCGGCGCCCCCGCGACGATCTGTCCTTCGCCGGCGACCGCGAGGCCGCTGTCGCGGGCGAGCGCGAGGCAGTGGTCGATCCCGTCCTTCTGCCGCCGCGAGATCACCGGGCCGACGTCGAGATCGTCGCGCGCCGGCCCGACGCGCAGCGCCCGATAGCGCTCGGCCATTCTCTTGCGCACTTCTTCGAACACCGGCCGCTCGACCAGGATGCGCGACGCCGCCGAGCAGGTCTGGCCCGCGTTCTGGATGCCGGCGTTGACGAGGAAGGGCAAGGCCGCGTCGAGATCGGCGTCGGCGAAGACGATCTGCGGGCTCTTGCCGCCGAGCTCGAGCGTCACCGGCACGGCGTTGCGAGCCGCCGCGATCTGCACCAGCGCGCCGGTCGCAACCGAGCCGGTGAAGGAGACGTGGTTGACGTCGCGATGCGCAGCCAGCGCCGCGCCCGCCTCATCGCCCAGTCCGGTGACGACGTTGAGCGCACCGGCCGGCAGCCCGGCCTCGGCGCAGATCCGCGCGAAGGCGAGCACCGTCAGGCACGCTTCCTCGGCGGGCTTGAGCACGCACGCATTGCCCATCGCCAGCGCGGCGCCGACGCTGCGGCCGACGATCTGCATCGGATAGTTCCACGGCACGATGTGGCCGGTGACGCCGTGCGGCTCGCGCAATGTCAGCGCCGTGTAGCCGGCCGCGAACGGCAGCGTCTCGCCGTGCACCTTGTCGGCCGCGCCGCCGTAGAACTCGCAGTAGCGCGCGAGCGCGACCGCATCGGCGCGCGCCTGCCGGAGCGGCTTGCCGACGTCGTGCACCTCGAGCCGCGCGAGCAGCTCGACGTTCTCGAGCACCTTCTGGCCGATCGTCGCGAGGACGCGGCCGCGCTCGACCGCGCTCATGCGTCCCCACGAGCCCGCAGCGCCGCTCTCGAGCGCAGCGCGCGCCGCGGCGACGGCGGCATCGACGTCGTCCGCGCCGCCGCGGGCGATGCGCGCGAGCTCGCTGCCGTCGGACGGGTCCTCGAGCGCCAAGGTCTCGCCCGTCGAGCCGGGGCGCCAGCGTCCGTCGATCAGCAGATCGGAAGTGGGGAAGGGGATCCAGCTCGCGTCGCGGTCGCTCATGGCGCCGATTCTGAGCCGCGCGGCGGGCCGCTGCCAGCCGCCGCGCATGCGTGTGTAGAATGTTGTGTGAGGAGTCACACATGGCCACCAATCTCTCGCTCGATCCCGATCTCATCGATCGCGCGCTCGCGGTCAGCGGCGAGCGCACCAAGAAGGCAGCCGTGACGCGCGCCCTCGAGGAGTTCATCGCCCGGCGCAGGCAGAAGGATCTCATCGACCTGATGGGCAAGCTCGAATGGGACGCCTCGTTCGACGCCAAGGCCGAACGCTCGCGCTAGTCGTTCGACTCGTGACGTTCTTCGTCGACACCAGCGTCTGGTCGCTCGCGCTGCGCCGCGATAGCGTCCCGGATATCGGCCAGGTCGATGCCTTGCGTCGCGCCCTGCAGGGCGAAGAGATCGTCGTCACGACCGGGCTGGTGCTGCAAGAGCTCCTGCAAGGCTTCAACGGGCCGCGCGCCGCCGCCTCCCTCGTCGAACGCTTCTCGGCGTTGCCGACGATTGCGCCCGACCGCGACGATCACATCGGCGCCGCCGCGCTCAGGAACCAGTGCCGCCGCCAGGGCGTGCAGCTCGGCACCATCGACGCCTTGCTCGCGCAACTGTGCATCCGCCATGACCTCGTGATGCTGACGACCGACCGCGACTTCGAGCTCGCCGCCGCGCATTGCGAGCTCAAGGTCTGGCAGCGGGCGGGCTGACGCCGACACGCACCGAGGGATCGACCATCGGCTTCTTTCTCTTCAAGCGCTTCGCGAGCCTGGCGCTGACGCTGCTCGCGGCTTCGGCGGTCGTCTTCACCGTTCTCGACGTCCTGCCCGGCAACGCGGCCGAGGTGATGCTCGGCCAGAGCGCGACGCCGGAATCGGTCGCGGCACTGTCGGCCAAGCTCGGCCTCGACCGGCCCGCGATCGTCCGTTACGGCGACTGGATGAAGGGCCTGGCCACGGGCGAGCTCGGCA
>JAYTHL010000402.1:0-3487 GCA_043732605.1 Rhizobacter sp.
TAGACCCAGAGCTGGACGAAGTCAGGCATCGCCACTCGCTTCATCGCCCGATCCGCGACGGAGCAGGCTCTTCAACACCAGCGCCGTCACCGCCATGCCGAGCCAGGTCGAGACCACGATCGCCTCGAGCAGCTGCGGGCCGTAGCGCGCCACCAGGTCGAGGTGGGTGATGACGCCGACGCCGACCGGCACGAAGAGCAGCGACAGATGCGCAAGCAGCACGTCGGCAGCGGCCTTCACCGGCTCGCGGATCCAGGTCGCCTGCAGTCCGATCAGCAGCAGCACGAGGCCGACGACCGGCCCGGGAAACGGCAGCCGGAGCGCGAGCGTGAGGCCCTCGCCGGCCGCCTGGAACAGGAGCAGCAGCGCGAGACCGCGCAGCGCCGTCATGCGGGCCTGCCGCGCGCACGCGAGAGCGATGCCGCGCGCCTCACGACCACGCCGGCGACAGGCTGCCGATGATCGGACACGGCCGGCCGGCGTCGGTGTGCTCGCACTCGACGACCAGGTGCTTGAGAACCCGCTGCATGCGGCGCAGGTCGGCGAGCTTGTGCTCGATCTGCGCCAGCCGGTCGGTCGCGATGTGGCGGATCGATCGGCGGTCGGCGCCGTCCTCGAGGTCGAGCAGCTCGGCAACATCGTCGAGCGAGAAGCCGAGTTCCTGCGCGCGCTTGATGAAGCGGATGCGCTCGGCCAGGGCGGGTCGCCGCGAAAGTCGCCGCTGCGTGCCGACACCGGGAGCAGACCGCGCTCCCGGTAGTAGCGGATCGTCTCGACGCCGACCGCGGCCGCCTTCGCCAGTCGGCCGAAGGTGAGGACTCCTTCGGGCAGCGGGGGTCATTGCAGGATTGCCTTGACTCTTGGGTGGAGTACGGAGTCTATCCTTCGCTGCATGAACGATGTCGTCGCGGTGCTCAAGGATCCGGTGTGCGGGATGACCGTGAGCGACGCGTCGAAGCACGTCGCGGTTCACGACGGGCATCCCGTCTACTTCTGCAGCGCGGGCTGCAAGGCGAAGTTCGTCGCCGACCCGGCGAAGTACGAACGGGCCGACGACGCTCCGATGGCACCACCCTCGCCGCCACCCGTGTCAGTCGCCGTCGAGGGAACGATCTTCACCTGCCCGATGCACCCCGAGGTGCGCCAGGACCATCCCGGCGCGTGCCCGAAGTGCGGCATGGCGCTCGAGCCCGAGATGCCGACGCTCGACGACGCCGAGAGCCCCGAGCTTGTCGACTTCCGCCGCCGTTTCTGGTGGACCTTGCCGCTGACGGTCATCGTGGCGATCCTCGCGATGGTCGGCCATCGGCTCGCGCTCTTCGCCGGCGCGACGCAGAGCTGGATCGAGCTCGCGCTGTCGCTGCCCGTCGTCGTCTGGGCGGGCGCACCGTTCTTCGTGCGCGCCGTCGACTCGATCCGCAACCGCAGCCCGAACATGTGGACACTGATCGGGCTCGGCACGTCGGCGGCCTTCGCCTACAGCGTCGTCGCGACGGTCGCTCCTGGCGTGTTCCCGTCGTCGTTCGTCTCGATGGGCCGCGTCTCGGTGTACTTCGAGGCGGCGGCGGTGATCATCTCGCTGACGCTGCTCGGCCAGATGCTCGAGCTGAAAGCGCGCTCGCAGACCTCGGCGGCGATCCGCTCGCTGCTCGGCCTCGCGCCGAAGACCGCGCGTCGCATCCGCGCGGACGGCAGCGAGGAAGACGTTCCCCTGACGCACGTCCACCTCGGCGATTCACTGCGCGTGCGACCCGGCGAGAAGGTGCCGGTCGACGGCGTCGTGACCGACGGCGCCAGCGCGGTCGACGAGTCGATGCTGACGGGCGAGCCGATGCCGGTCGACAAGCGCATCGGCGACAAGCTCATCGGCGCGACCATGAACACCAGCGGCGCGCTCGTCATGAAGGCCGAGTCGATCGGCTCGCAGACGGTGCTGTCGCAAATCGTCCAGATGGTCGCGCTGGCGCAGCGCAGCCGCGCGCCGATGCAGCGCATGGCCGACCGGGTCGCCGGCTACTTCGTCGTCACCGTCGTCGCCGTCGCGGTCCTCACGCTGCTCGCCTGGGGCTTCTTCGGTCCGGAGCCGCGCTGGATCTTCGGCCTGGTCAACGCCGTTGCCGTGCTGATCATCGCCTGCCCGTGCGCGCTCGGGCTGGCGACGCCGATGTCGATCATGGTCGCGACCGGCAAGGCAGCGAGCGGCGGCATCCTCTTTCGCGACGCGGCGGCGATCGAGCGGCTGCGCGACGTCGACACGCTGATCGTCGACAAGACGGGCACGCTCACCGAAGGCCGACCGACGTTCCAAGCGGCCGAAGCGACCGGTGGCTTCGGCGACGACGAGGTGTTGCGTCTCGCCGCGAGCGTCGACCAGGGCAGCGAGCACCCGCTCGCGGCGGCGATCGTCCGTGCGGCCCAGGGTCGCGGCCTCACGCTTGACAAGACGGAGCAGTTCGCGTCTAGCACCGGCATGGGCGTGCGCGCCATGGTCGCCGGCCGCCGGGTCGCGCTCGGCAGCGCGTCGCTGATGCAGTCCTCGGGGGTCGCCGTCGATGCGCTCGCGGCGCGTGCCGAGTCGCTGCGCGCCGAGGGCGCGAGCGTCGTCTTCCTCGCCGTCGACGGCCGGCTCGCAGGGCTGGTCGCTGTCTCCGATCCGGTCAAGGCGACGACCGTGGAGGCGCTCGCCGCGCTGAAGGCGGCCGGCATCCGCACGGTGATGGCGACCGGCGACGGCCTGACGACGGCGCGCGCGGTGGCCGCGCGGCTCGGCATCGACGAGGTCCACGGCGAGGTCACGCCGGCCGACAAGCTCGCGCTCGTCGAGCGCCTGCAACGCGAAGGCCACGTCGTCGCGATGGCCGGCGACGGCATCAACGACGCGCCTGCGCTCGCCCGCGCC
Source organism: Rhizobacter sp. (assembly GCA_043732605.1). GTDB lineage: Bacteria > Pseudomonadota > Gammaproteobacteria > Burkholderiales > Burkholderiaceae_C > Schlegelella_A. The sequence continues at coordinate 2,900 of JAYTHL010000402.1, forward strand.
GACGTCGGCATCGCCATGGGCACCGGCACCGACGTCGCGATGAACAGCGCCCAGGTCACGCTGGTCAAGGGCGACCTGCGCGGCATCGCCCAGGCGCGCGCGATCTCGTCGGAGACGATCGCCAACATGAAGCAGAACCTCGCGTTCGCGTTCGTCTACAACGCGCTCGGCATTCCGCTCGCGGCTGGCGTGCTCTATCCGCTCACCGGCTGGCTGCTCTCGCCGATGATCGCCGCGCTGGCCATGAGCCTGAGCTCGGCGTCGGTGATCACGAACGCCTTGCGCTTGCGCGGCAGGGCACCGTACTGAGCCACGTCACGGCCGGCCCGATTCAGAAGACGGAGATCGCCGGGCCGGTTTTAGCGGGGGCCGTCCGTTCAGCCAGGTCGGCTAAGGAGCGCCGTTCGCGCCGAGGGTGCCGACGACGCCCGACCAGGCGCGCAGCCAGCGGAACTCGAAGGCAACGTGGCCACCGGCGACAAGCATCGCCACGGCGGCCCGACGCAGCGACGACTCGATGCGGACCGACTCGATCGCGACGACCCGACCGTCGCCATCGGTGGTGACCGCGGCGTGCATCGAGCACGA
>JAYTHL010000403.1:0-3483 GCA_043732605.1 Rhizobacter sp.
CCGTGTGGCGTGCCTCGATGCGGGACCTCGCCATGACCTCGACCTCGCTTTCATCCGGCCGCCGCCGACTCGTCTCGGCCGCAGCGCTCGCGTGCCTGCCGGGCTGGGTCGCGGCCCGCGGGCCGTCCACGATCGCGGCGCGCGCCGACGGTCCAGTGCTCGCGACCGTCTATGCCGGCCAGGTCGATCCGTCGCTGTGCCTCGTCAGCGAGAAGTACGACGGCGTCCGGGCGACCTGGGACGGCCGGACACTGCGCCACCGCAGCGGCCGCGCGGTCTCGGCACCGGCGTCGTTCCTCGCGACGCTGCCTGCCGTGTCGCTCGACGGCGAGCTCTGGCTCGGCCGCGGCCGCTTCGACGCGCTCTCGGCGCTCGTTCGCCGCGCCGCGCCGCGCGACGAGCAGTGGGCCGGGCTGCGCTACATGGTGTTCGAGATGCCCGGAGCGGATGGCACGTTCGCCGAGCGTGTCGACCGGCTCTCGGCCGCCGTCGCGTCAGCGCGCTCGCGGCAGATCGAGTGCGCGCCGCAGCGTCGGATCGCCGATCGCGAGGCGCTCGCCCGCGCCCTCGGCGACGTCGTCGCCGGTGGTGGCGAAGGACTGATGCTGCATCTCGCATCGGCGCCGTACGTCGGCGGGCGCAGCGACGCGCTGATGAAGCTGAAGCCGCATCTCGACGCCGAGGCCGTCGTGGTCGGCTATCGGGCCGGCACGGGCAGGAACAACTCGCTCGTCGGCGCGCTCGAGGTCGAAGGCAGCGACGGACGGCGCTTTCTCGTCGGCAGCGGCCTCACCGATGCACTGCGGCGAACGCCGCCGGAAGTCGGATCGGTGATCACCTATCGGCACCGCGACCTGACCTCGAGCGGCCTGCCGCGGTTCGCGACCTACGTGCGTCGCCACGAGACGTTCTGAGTCGAGAGTCGGGTCGAAGGCTTTGGCACGATCGCGCGCTTTCGACCGCCCCGATCCGCATCGACCATGAAGTTGCCAGCTCTTGTTCTCGCCCTCGCCGCCGCCGTTCTCGGCGCCGGCTGTGCCACCAGAACCGACACGCAGCAGACGACCGAGGCGCGCGAGCAGCCCGAGTACCGCACCGGCTCGAACCTGCCGATGCGCGCGCCCAAGCCGAAGACTCAGGAAGAGCGCGACCGCGCTGCCCAGGAAGCCGAGCAGGCCAAGTGCGACGCCGAGAAGATCCTGCGCCAGGGCAGCTGAGCCCGGCGCGGGCGCGCTACTTCTCCGGATCGGTGATGAAGCCGATCCGCGTCAGCCCCGCCTTCTGCACCGTGCCGATGAGCTCGGCGACGCGCCCGTAGGGCACGGCCTTGTCGGCGCGCAGCTGCACCTCGGTCTGCGGGTTGCGCTGGGCCGCCGCGGCGACTCGCCTGGCGAACTCGGCCGCATCGACGGCCTCGTCGCCGAAGAAGGTCCGGCCGTCGCGATCGAGCGCGACCGAGATGAAGAGCGGCGTGTCGCCCGGCTGGGCGGCATCGGTCTTGGGCAGGTCGAGCTTCAGGCTCGACGTCATCAGCGGCGCCGTGATCATGAAGATCACGAGCAGCACGAGCATGACGTCGATCAGCGGCGTCATGTTGATGTCGCTCATCGGCTGCGCGCCGGGGGTGCGCTCGAGGCGTCCGAAGGCCATGTCGGGGCTGTCGGCGCCGGCCTCAGGACGCCGAGTCGTCCGTGATCATTTCGCGCAGGTCGTGCGCAAACCCTTCGAGCTCGGCCTCGCTCGCCGCGACGCGCTTGCCGAACACGTTGTAGGCGAGCACGGCCGGAATCGCGACGGCGAGGCCGGCGGCGGTCATCACGAGCGCCTCGCCGACCGGGCCGGAGACGCGCTCGATCGAGATCGCGCCGGCCGTCGAGATGCTGACCAGGGCGTGGTAGATGCCCCAGACCGTGCCGAAGAGGCCGATGAACGGCGCCGTGCTGCCGATCGAGGCGAGCAGCACCTGGCCGAACTGCAGCTGCGCGAGGACGCGGTGCAGCGCGTCGCGCAGGCGCCGCGTGAGCTGCGAGTCGGCGTGGCCGCGCGCCTCGAGCGTTCCGCCCGGCGGCGTGGTGAGGGCGGCGTCGACGAGCGGGAGCAGGACGCCTTCGCGATCGAAGGCTGCGAGCTGCCCGCGCGCCGCGGCGATCGTGGGCGCGGCCCAGAACGCGGGTACCGCGCGCTGCAGATCGACATGGACCCGGCGCAGCAGCCAGCCCTTCCAGAGGATCACGACCCAGGCGCTGACCGACATCAGCAGCAGCAGCGCGGCGACGCTGCGCGTGATCGCGTCGCCCTGCGACCAGAAGTGGTCGAAGCCGGTCGTCGTCATAGCCCGAGAACCTGGTCCATGCCGTAGAGGCCGGGCGCGCGGTCGAGGAGGAAGCGCGCCGCGCGCACGCTGCCGTCGGCATAGGTGGCGCGGCTGGTCGAGCGGTGCGTGATCTCGATGCGCTCGCCGGCGCCGGCGAACAGCACGGTGTGGTCGCCGACGATGTCACCGCCGCGCAGCGACGCGAAGCCGATGCTGCCGGCACGGCGCGCGCCGTTGCGGTCATGGGCGACGCTCTCGTCGAGCGTCGTGCCCTGAGCCGCGGCGACAACCTCGCCCATGCGCAGCGCGGTGCCGCTCGGTGCGTCGACCTTGAGGCGATGGTGGGTCTCGACGATCTCGACGTCGAAGCCGTCGCCGAGCGCGCGGGCGGCGACGTCGAGCAGCTTCAGCATGACGTTGACGCCGACGCTCATGTTCGGCGCCATCACGATCGCGATGCGCTTCGCATGCGCCGCGATCTCGGTCTTCTGCGCCGCGTCGAAGCCGGTCGTGCCGACGACCGCGGCGACGCCGAGCTCGGCGCACAGCGCCAGATGCGCGAGCGTGCCTTCGGGGCGGGTGAAGTCGATCAGGACGTCGCTCGCGGCCAGGCCGGCGCGGACATCGGCGCTCACCTTCACGCCGCTGTCGCGGCCCAGGAACGCCGTCGCATCGCTACCGATGGCGGCGCTGCCGGTGAGGTCGAGCGCGGCCGACAGGACCAGATCGGGGCTCGCGCCGACCGCTTCGATGAGCATCCGGCCCATGCGGCCGGACGCGCCGGCCACGGCCACGCGCCGCCGCGCTGCCGTGCTCATCGCCTGCCCCTCATGACGTGGGCTCGAGCGGTGGGTAGCTGCGCGTCGGAATGGCGGGCGTGGGCTCAGGCGCGGGCGGCTTCGCCGTCACCGGCAGCGCCTTGACCTGCTCGTCGGTGAGGGTCAGCGGCGGCGCGTTGCGCGCGGTCTTGAAGGTGTCGATCGAGGCGACGAACTCGCGCTCGCTCGGCAGCTCGCCGCCGGCGTCGAAGCTCTCGAGCACGTCGTCCTTGAAGCGCACGACGACCCGGCGCAGCTGCGGCGCCGCGCCCTGGCGCCGGATGGTGAAGACGTAGTCCCAGCGATCGGCGTGGAACGGATCGGCCAGGAGCGGCGAGCCGAGGACGTCGC
>JAYTHL010000404.1:0-3474 GCA_043732605.1 Rhizobacter sp.
GTCACGGTCTTGCCGCCACGACCGCCGACCTCGCGCCGGATGCGTGCGATGCCGTCGCCGGAAGGCGCGGCGCGAGCGCGCGACGTCGCGCAACTGCACGACGCGACCGGCTGGCGGCACGCGGGACACATGCGGCCCGCGTCGGTGCAATACACGAGTCCGCCGGAGGATGCTGGCTTGGCCATCGGCGTCTCATGATGGCACGGCGCGCACGCGGCACGACCCTGGCCGGGCTTGCGATCGGATGCAACGACACAATCGCTCATGCCTACTCTTTTCGAACCCTTCGTCGCCGGCGATCTGAAGCTCGCCAACCGCATCGTCATGGCGCCCTTGACGCGCAACCGCTCCCCCGGCGCGGTGCCCGGGCCCTTCGCAGCGACCTACTACAGCCAGCGCGCCAGCGCCGGCCTCGTGATCACCGAAGCCACCGCGATCAGCCAGCAAGGCCAGGGCTACGCCGACGTGCCCGGCCTCTACGCCCCCGAGCAGCTGCAGGCCTGGAAGCGCGTGACCGACGCCGTGCACGCAAAGGGCGGCCGCATCGTCTGCCAGATCTGGCATGTCGGCCGGGTCTCGCACACGGATCTGCAGCCCGACGGTGCGGCGCCGGTCGCGCCTTCGGCCATCACCGCAAAGACCAAGACCGTGCTGATCCGCGACGGCGTGCCGGCCTTCGTCGAGACCTCGCCGCCGCGCGCGCTCGGCATCGACGAGATCCCCGGCATCGTCGATGACTTTCGTCGCGCTGCGGCCGCCGCGGTGAACGAGGGTGGCTTCGACGGCGTCGAGATCCACGCGGCCAACGGCTATCTTCTCGACCAGTTCCTCAAGACCGGCGCCAACGTCCGCGACGACGCGTACGGCGGGTCGATCGAGAACCGCGCGCGCCTGCTGATCGAGGTCGCGCAGGCGGTCGCGGGCGCAGTCGGCGGCGGCCGCGTCGGCATCCGCCTCTCGCCGGTGACGCCAGCCAACGACATCGTCGACGCCGATCCGCAGCCGCTGTTCGAATATGTCGTGCGCCAGCTCGCGCCGCTCGGGCTGGCCTACCTGCATCTCATCGAAGGTTCGACCGGCGGGCCGCGGTCGTTGCCGGATCGGCCCTTCGACTATCCCGCGCTGAAGGCCGCCTACCGCGCCGCCGGAGGCCGCGGCGCGTGGATGGTGAACAACGGCTACGACGGCAAGCTCGCCGAGCAAGCGTTGGCCGAGGGCGCCGACCTGGTCGCGTTCGGCAAGTGGTTCATCTCCAATCCCGATCTCGTGCGCCGGCTGCGCGAGGGTGCGGCGCTGAACGCGCCCGACAAGAGCACGTTCTACGGTGGCGGAGCGAAGGGCTACACCGACTACCCGACTCTGTGACACGTCGCGCGCTCGATGCGCGCGGCGGAGCCGCGGGCCGCGAATCCTTCGCGTGCAGGTGGCTGACGATCCGGCAGGCGACGGCGATCAGCAGGATCGCCCCTCTCTCGTAGATCAGGGTCGACGGATCGCCTTCCTGGCCCTGGAGGATGAGCAACCGGCTGAGCGCCGTCATCGCGATGAACAGCGGGATCGTGATCGGAATGCGGCAGCGGCTGGAAGAAGCGCCGAGCATTCCCAGGACCTCGGCGTAGATGAACATCAGGAGTGGGTCCTCGAGCTCGACCCAGAGGTTGCCGACGAGCGCCACGACCTCCTGGACCATGTCCGCCCGAGCAAGGCCGAGCACGGAGGGAACGAAGAACGTCGAGCTTGCATAGAGGCAAACCGCGGATGCGCGCCGTTCGGCGTCACACCTACGATCGCCGCGACCGCGTCCACTGCCGAGGAGACCGCATGTCCGATCCCGCCGATTTCTCCGCGATCCTGGCCCGCTGGGAAGCGCAGCAGCCGAACGACGTCGCCATCACCTTCGCCGGAACCGACCGCACCTGGGCCGAGCTCGCCCATCGCGTGCGCCGCGCCGCCGCGGCCTTGCGCGCGGCGGGCGTCGCTCCCGGCGACCGGATCGCCGTGCTCGATCTCAACCATCCGTCGTGCCTCGAGCTGACGCTGGCCTGCGCGCAGATCGGCGCCGCCAACGCCGTCGTCAACTTCCGCCTCGCGCCGCCCGAGATCGCCTACGTGATCAACGACGCGAAGGCGCGCTTGCTGTTCACCGGGCCCGAGTTCGCCGGCGCGGTCGAGAAGCTGCGCGCGCGCCTGCCGAGCGTCGAACGGGTCATTCGCGTCGGCGGCGCCGACGACGCGTACGAGGCGTGGCTGGCCGCACATGAGCCCGATGCCCGTGTCCATCCCACCGCCCCGGGCGACTGCTTCGTGCAGCTCTACACCTCGGGGACGACCGGCTTTCCCAAGGGCTCGATGCTCACGCATCGCGGCATGCTGGCGCACTCGCGCAACCTCGCGGCGACGCAGTCGTTCGACCCCGGCTCGCGCGTGCAGGTGGCGATGCCGCTGTTCCACGTCGGCGGCACGAGCTATGCGCTGATGGCGATCAGCCTCGGTGCGCGCATCTTCATCATGCGCATGCCGGAGCCGGCCGCCGCACTGGCGATGCTCGAGTCCGAGAAGATCACCCACACCTTCTACGTGCCGGCGCTGATGGCCGTGATGAACCAAGTACCGGGCGCCGCCGAGCGCGACTACTCGGCGCTGAAGGCCGTGTCGTACGGCGCATCGCCGATGCCGCTGCCGGTGATGCGCGCCTCGCTCAAGATCTTCCCCGGCGTCATGCAGCAGGTCTACGGCATGACCGAGCAGAGCGGCGCAGTCAGCGTGCTCGGCCCGGCCGACCATGCCGATCCCGCCGTCGCGCACCGGCTGGTATCGGCGGGCCGGGCGATCTCCGGCGTCGAGATCGAGATCCGCGATCCGGCCAGCGGCGAGGCCGTCGCCACCGGCGAGCGCGGCGAGGTCTGGGTGCGCAGCGAGCAGATCATGGGAGGCTACTGGGGCAAGCCGGACGCGACCGCCGCGACGATCACGCCCGACGGGTGGCTGCGCTCGGGCGACGGCGGCTACATCGACGGCGACGGCTACCTCTACATCACCGACCGCATCAAGGACATGATCATCAGCGGCGGCGAGAACATCTACCCGGCCGAGATCGAGCGCGTGCTCGCCGAGCATCCACAGGTCCAGGACGTCGCCGTGATCGGCGTGCCGGACGAGCGCTGGGGCGAAGTGCCCAAGGCGGTCGTCGTCGCGGCGGCCGGCGCGACGATCGACGCCGAGGAGATGCTCGCGTGGTGCCGCGAGCGGATGGCGGCGTTCAAGTGCCCGAAGACCATCGACGTGGTCGCCGAGCTGCCGCGCAACCCGACCGGCAAGATCCTCAAGAAGGATCTGCGCAAGCCCTACTGGGAGGGACGCGAGCGCCAGGTCGTGTGACGGCGGTCGCGCCCGACGCGATCGGCGCCAGGTACGACAGGAACTCGCCCGAGACGCGGTCCCAGTCGAACTCCTGGGCACGGGCGCGCGCCCGGT
>JAYTHL010000405.1:0-3473 GCA_043732605.1 Rhizobacter sp.
AGGCGAACTCGAGCGAGTAGGCGTCCTCGATCGGCTGGTCGAACTTGCGGCCGACGCTGAGGCTCAGCGTCTTGCTCGGCCCGCCGCCCGCGCGGCACCTCTTCACGTTGAGGTTCAGGATCAGGATGTCGCACCAGTGCTCCGACGATTGCAATGCCTGCTGCACCGTGGCGAACGGGTGATCTACGACGGCGTAGACGTCGCCCTTCAAATCGTCGGAGCTCTCCTTCGATTCGAGCACCAGGGGGCGACCGAACTGGTTCGCTGCGAGCTTCTCCTGCAGAGCGCTGTGGCGTGACTTGAGCGTGGCCGCGTCCTGTGCCGAGGCTGCGGCAAACGCGCCGACAAACAGCGCCAGACCGACACAGATGCGGCGAGCGACGCGCCGCGAACCGATGTTCATAGCCAGTACTCCCACAGGCGGGCGAACATTTCCTTGACTCGAACGACGACCGGACGGCGCTCCCAGGCCTCGAGGGTGATCGGGTCGGAGTCGGCGAGGTCGCGCTCGAAAGCCGCCCGCATCTTGACACCGAACTGCGAGCCGAGAATGACGGCTGTGAGTTCCTGGTTGTGCAGGAAGCTGCGCCAGTCGAGGTTGGTCGAGCCGACCGTCGACCACACGCCGTCGATGAGCACCGTCTTGGCGTGCAGGAGCGCGCCGCGCCTCTCGTAGATCTTCACGCCGCCGCGCAGCAGTGCTTCGTAGTGGGAGCGGCCGGCATGGAACACGAGCGACGAGTCCGTCGTGCTCGGAACGATCAGCTTGACATCGACGCCGCGCGCGACCGCATTGGTCAACGCCTTGACCAGCTGCGGATCGGGAACGAAGTAGGCGTTCGTGAGCAGGATCTCTCTCTCGGCGCTGTTGAGGGCCGAGATCAGCGTCACGTAGATCTGGCTGAACGGCTCGTCGGGGTTGCTGCCGATCGCGCGCACCACCTCGTCGCCTTGGCGCGTGAGCATCGGAAAGTAGTCGCGCGCGGCGAGCGGCGTGCCCTTCTGGTCCTTCCACGTGTCGATGAAGAGCTTCTGCAAGGGCGCGACGACGGGGCCTTCGATGAGCAGGTCGGTGTCGCGCCAGGGCAGCGCCTTGCTGTCGGACGGAGCTGCGGCGACCGTGCCGCGCGAGCCGCTCAGCCCCGACGTGCCTGCGCTGCCGCCGCTCGAGTAGACGCTGCTGATGTTCACGCCGCCGAGCACCGCGCGCCGCCCGTCGACGACGAGGAGCTTGCGGTGGTCGCGCTGGTTGACGTCCCAGCCGGCCTTGGCCTTGAGCGGATTGACCGGGTTGAACTCGAGGACGTTGATGCCGGCGTCGGTCAGCCGCTTGAAGAAAGCCTTCGGCGTGGCGAGCGTGCCGACGCTGTCGTGGATCAGATTCACCTGGACGCCCTGCGCCTGCTTGGCGATGAGCGCGTCGGCGAATCGCTGGCCGGTCTCGTCGGCCTCGAGGATGTAGGTCTCCATGTTGATGCTGTCGCGTGCCGAGTCGATCGCATCGAACATCGCCGCATACGTGTTCGGCCCGTTTTCGAGCAGCACCACGTGGTTGCCGAGCGAGAGCGGACTGTCGGCCACGGACTGCTCGAGCGCGAGGTGGCGCGCCATCACGTCACTGTCGCCGGCGCTGCCGCTCGCGAGCCGGGCGACGATCTCGCGGCTGCGTTCGGGCGAGACGATGCGCCCGCTCGCGGTCTGGAACTGGATACCCGCCGGATCCGGCCGCGACATGTCGGGCGTGATGACCGGCAGCGAGCTGCAGCCGACGAGGATCGCGGCGCAGAGGAGCGCGGCGCGCCGCGCGCGTCGCAGGATCGAGGGTCGGCTCAAACAAGTCTCCGAAGGCTGCGACGAGTGTGCCGGCATCGGCTCACCGACCGGCAAGCGCCCGTGCCGATTCCGTCACCAGGGCGGGACCTTTGTAGATGAAGCCGGTGTAGATCTGCACAAGGTCTGCGCCGGCGCGCCGCTTGGCGACCGCATCGGCACCCGACATCACGCCGCCGACGCCGATGATGGGAAAAGCCGCGCCGAGCAACGCGCGCAACTGCGCGACCACGGCATTCGAGCGCGCGGCGAGTGGCGCGCCCGACAGCCCGCCCGCTTCCTCGCTGTGGCGTCGGCCGGCGACGGCCTCGCGCGAGAGCGTCGTGTTGGTCGCGATCACGCCGTCGACCGGATGGCGCCGCAGCGTCGCGGCGATCGCCTCGACTTCCTCGGGCGCGAGGTCGGGTGCGATCTTGACGAACATCGGCACCAGGCGGCCGCGCTCGACGGCGAGCTCCGCGCGCCGAGCACACAGCGTGGCCAGGAGGGCGTCCAGCGCGGCGTCACCCTGCAGCGCGCGCAAATTCTTGGTGTTCGGGCTCGAGATGTTGACGGTCACGTAGTCGGCGTGCGGGTAGACGCCGGCGAGCGCGATCAGGTAGTCGTCGGCGGCGCGCTCGATCGGCGTCGCCGCGTTCTTGCCGATGTTGAGGCCGAGGATGCCGCCGCCGGCGCGAAAGCGCGCCCGGCGAACGTTGGCGACGAAGGCCGCCAGCCCGTCGTTGTTGAACCCGAGCCGGTTGATCAGCGCCTCGGACTCGGTCAGGCGAAAAAGCCGCGGCTTCGGATTGCCGGGTTGCGCGAGCGGCGTCACCGTGCCGACCTCGACGAAGCCGAAGCCCATCGCGCCGAAGGCATCGATGCAGCGGCCGTTCTTGTCGAGACCCGCGGCCAGGCCGATGCGGTTGGGAAACGCGAGCCCGGCCAGCGTCACCGGATCGCGCACGCGCTCCTGCGCGACGCCGCAGACGAGCGGCGTGTGCTGAATCGCCGCCAGCGCGGCGAGGGTGAGATCGTGGGCGTGTTCCGGGTCGAGACCGAACAGGAAGGGCCGGGTCAGCGGATAGGGATTGAGAGGCATGGGTCGGCCCATTTTGGCATCGGCGGGCATACTCTCCTGCGAGGATTCCCGACATGACCGAGCACCGCATCGAGAAGGACACCTTCGGCGACATCGCCGTTGCCGCCGACCGGCTCTGGGGCGCGCAGACAGAGCGCTCGCTGCACCACTTCGACATCTCGACCGAGAAGATGGCGCCGGAGCTGATCCGCGCGCTCGCCTGGGTCAAGCGCTCAAGCGCCGTCGTCAACCGCGGCCTCGTCACGCTCGCGCCCGAGAAGGCCGCCGCTATCATCGCGGCCGCCGACGAAGTGCTCGCCGGCCGGCACGACCGCGAGTTCCCGCTCGCCGTCTGGCAGACCGGCTCGGGCACGCAGACCAACATGAACATGAATGAGGTGCTCGCCAATCGCGCCAGCGAAATCATGGGCGGCGTGCGCGGCGAAGAGCGGCTCATCCATCCGAACGACGACGTCAACAAGGGCCAGTCCTCAAACGACGTCTACCCAACGGCGATGAGCGTGGCGGCGGTCACGGCGATCGAGGAGCAGCTGTTGCCCGCGCTGGACGTGCTCCGGAGCAC
>JAYTHL010000406.1:0-3472 GCA_043732605.1 Rhizobacter sp.
AGAAGCTTCCTCGACTGGAAGATCAGCAGCGACGAGACGCCGCACAGCAACAGGCCGATGACGATCGACGCGCCCGCGTCGAAGGCCGGGATCCCGAGCGCGTGGCTGCCCCAGATGCCGATGGCCGCCGCCGCGAGCCCGGCGAGCGCGGCGCTGTCCTCGGCCATCACGGTGTAGAGCGTCGGATCCTTGCTCGTGCGCAACGACTTCCAGAACCGCTCGGCGCCGATCGAGCGCTTGAACTGGCGCAGCGCGATCAGGAAGCTCGTGCCCTCGAACAGCGCCGCCGCGCCGAGGATCGCGTAGCTCCAGCCGGCGTCCTCGAGCGGCGTCGGGTCGATGAGGTGCAGCACGCCCTCGTAGATCGACACGCCACCGCCGACGCCGAAGATCAGCACCGCGACGATCAGGCTCCAGAAGTAGAGCTCCTTGCCGTAGCCGAAGGGATGGCGCTGGTCGGCGGGCCGGTCCGACAGGCGCATGCCGACGAGCAGCAGGACGCCGTCCAGGGTGTCGACCGTGGAGTGGATGCCCTCGGAGAGCATCGCCGAGCTGCCGGTGGCCGCCGCACCGATGAACTTCATCACCGCGATGGCGACGTTGGCGCCGATGGCGCCGTAGACCGCGAGCCGGGGATCGGCCAACGAGGATCAGCGAGGCCGGGACGCGTCGGCGCGCCGGCTCAGCAGTCGATGCGGGTCGCGCCGCTGGCGCCGGTCGACGGTCCGGCCGAATTGCCGCTCAGGCCGACGGCGGGCTTGCCGGCATCGCCGGCGGCCGGGGCAAGCTTCTTCGTGCAGGCGCCGCTGCTCGAGGCCGGCTTGGGCCGGGACGCGGCTCGGGCTGCGGCCGAGCGCGTCGTCAGCTCGGTGCGGCCGGCCGATGCGTTCGGCGGCACGGGCGTGCCGAGCGGAAGCGAGTCACCCGTGACCGGCGAGCCGGTGTCGACGCCGGCTGGAATGCGCGACGTCTCGGATGCATTCGGCGGCAGCCGTCGCGGCGGCTTGACCTTGTCCTGCGCGGTGGCGAGGAGCGGCACGGCCAACGCGAGCGACAACGAGACGGCGAGGCATCGAAGCGACGATCGGTTCACGGGCGGCTCCTTTCAGGATTGGACGAACAGTGTCCGCGCTCGCGCGTCGACGCGGCGTCGGACGGCGCCGCGTCCGGGCCGGGCGGCGGCGGTGGTTCCGGCGACGCAGAAACGCGCTCATGCAGCCTTCTTCGCCGCTGCCTTCCTGGCCATGACCTTCTTCAGCGCCGTCTTCTTCGCCGCGCTCTTCTTGGCGGCGACCTTCCTGGCCGGCGCCTTCTGCGTGGACGCGGTCGATGCCCGCGCCTGTGCGGTCGCATCGCTCGCCGGCGCTGCCGCTGCGGCGGGCGCTCCGCCCTTCTTCCCGACCGGCACACGCACCGGCCGCGGCTCGAACGCGAACACGACCTTGCCTTCCTTCGCGTCCCACGCGAGGCGCGCCTTGAACTTGCGCCGCGTCTTGTTGGAGACGAAGCCTTCGAGCAGGTCGGTCGCGCCGGTCGCGAGCAGCTTGGTCATCTGCTCGCGCGCGACCGCCTGCTGCAGGATCACCTTGCCGCTCTTGAAGTCGCACGTCACCTGCACGCCGACCGAGTGCTCGCAGACGTAGTTCGAGCCGAACTCGAAGACGTTGCCCTGCGTCTTCGGGCACTTGCCGAGGCTCTCCTGCTCGCCGAAGTCGACCGGCTCGCCCGACTCGCCTTCCTTCCTCGCGTCTTCGCCGAAGTCGAACTCGAGCTTCCAGTTGTGGAGCTCCTCGTCGCGCACCAGCTTCATCTCTGCTGTGAACGGCCAGCCCGCCTTCGAGCGAAAGCCCTCGAGCGGACCGATGCGCTTGTCGCGCAGGAACGCCTCGACCTCGGCCAGCTCGAACGCGCGGCCGCCGGGGATCTTGCTGATCGAGAAGCCGCAGCCCTCGACCGGCGTGTGCGACGCGTCGCCGGCCTTGCCCTGCGGATAGCCGATGCAGGTGTAGCGGCGGTAGTTCTCCTTGACGGTGCCGCCGCAGTTGGGGCAGGGCGAGGCCAGCGTCGCGTAGTCGCCCGGGATCGTGTCGCGGTCGTACTCCTTGGCCTTCTTGACGATGCGCTCGGCCATCTCGGCGATGCTCTTCATGAAGGTCTCGCGCTCGAGCAGGCCCTTTTCCATCTCGGCGAGCTGGAACTCCCACGCGCCGGTCAGCTCCGGCTTGGTCAGATCCTCGACGCCGAGGCCGCGCAGCAGCGTCATCAGCTGGAACGCCTTCGCGCCCGGCACGAGCTCGCGCCCTTCGCGGTGGATGTACTTCTCGTAGATCAGCCCTTCGATCGTGGCCGCGCGCGTCGCCGGCGTGCCGAGGCCTTTTTCTTGCATCGCCTCGCGCATGTCCTCGTCGTCGATCAGCTTGCCCGCGCCTTCCATCGCCGAGAGCAGCGTCGCCTCGGTGTAGCGTGCCGGCGGCCGCGTCTTCAGCGCCTTGACGTCGACGCTCTCGGTGAGGGCCAGCTCGCCCTGGGCGACGGCGACGAGGTTGGCGTCGTCTTCCTGCGCCTCGCGGCCGTAGACCGCAAGCCAGCCCGGCTTGACCATGACCTTGCCGTTGGTCTGGAACTTGTAGTCCTTGCCCGCGGCCGCGACCGTCGAGATCCGCGTCGTCACCATGAACTCGGCCGACGGGAAGAAGACGGCGAGGAAGCGCTTGGCGACCATGTCGTAGAGCTTGGCCTCGATCTCCGACAGGCTCTTGGGCGGCAGCAGGGTCGGGATGATCGCGAAGTGGTCCGAGACCTTGGCGTTGTCGAAGATCTTCTTGATCGGCTTGACATAGCCTTCCTTCAGCGCCGTCCGCGCGTGCACGGCGAGCGGCCGGAGCGGACCCGGCATGTCTTCCTTCGAGATCATCGCGATCGTGTCCTTGGCGACGGCGACGTAGTCCTCGGGCAGGTGGCGACTGTCGGTCCGCGGGTAGGTCAGGACCTTGTGCTTCTCGTAGAGCGCCTGGGCGATCGAGAGCGTGGTGCGTGCCGAGAAGCCGAAGCGCGAGTTGGCCTCGCGCTGCAGGCTCGTCAGGTCGTAGAGCTGCGGCGGCGCCTGGTTGCTCGGCTTGGCCTCCTCTGTGACGGCGGCCGGTTGGTCCCGCACCGCGGCGGCGATCGCCATCGCGTCGGCCTCGTTCCAGAGGCGATCGGAGCGCAGCTCGTTGTCAATGGGAACCAACTCCTGATCGGAGTTGGTTGCGGGCTTTTTCTTCCACGCCGGATCGAACCACTTGCCCTCGTACTCGCCGGCCGTGACGGCGAACGTGCCGCGCACTTCCCAATAGTCGCGCGAGACGTGCTTTCGGATCTGCTCCTCGCGCTCAACCATGATCGAGAGCGTCGGCGTCTGCACCCGGCCGACGGTGGTGAGGAAAAAGCCCCCGTCGCGCGAGTTGAACGCGGTCATCGCCCGCGTGCCGTT
>JAYTHL010000407.1:0-3456 GCA_043732605.1 Rhizobacter sp.
CAGCTTGTCAGGCGGCTGCAACGCAGGCGGAGCAGCGATGCGAACGTCCATGCCCATCTTCGTGCCGCCGATCAGCAACGAGCATCCCATGTTGAAGCGTGCGTCGCCGAGATAACAGAACGACAGCTCGTGCAGTGGCTTCTCGCCGAACTCCTCCATGGTCAGGAGGTCGGCGAGGATCTGGGTCGGATGCGACTCGTCGGTGAGACCGTTCCAGATCGGCACGTGCGAGAAGCGCGCGAGTTCTTCCACTGCACTCTGGTGAAAGCCCCGGTATTCGATGCCGTCGAAGAGGCGGCCCAGCACGCGCGCGGTGTCCTTGAGCGACTCGGTGCGGCCAATGTGCGAGCCGGCGGAATCGAGGTAGGTCACATGACCACCCTGGTCGTGCATCGCCACTTCGAAGGAGCAGCGCGTGCGGGTCGACGACTTCTCGAAGATCAGCGCGATGTTCTTGCCTTTGAGCCGAGGGTGCTCGGTGCCGGCAGCTTTCGAGCGCTTCAACTCGGCCGCCAGGTCGATCAGGTAGCGGATGTCGCGAGGGTCGAAATCCTTCAGCGCCAAAAGGCTGCGATTGCGCAGGTTGAACCCCATGAGCTGTCCTTGCGAAACTTGGAAAAGAGAACGCCTTAGAGCGCGTCTCGCTGCACGGGACAGGCCATGCAGTGGCTGCCGCCGCGGCCGCGGCCGAGCTCGCTGCTGGGCATCGTGATCACCTCGACGCCGGCCTTCCTCAGCAAGGTATTGCTGTAGGTATTGCGGTCGTACGCCATCACAACTCCTGGCGCCACCGCAAGAAGGTTGTTGCCGTCATCCCACTGCTCGCGCTCCGATTCGAAGGCGTCACCGCCCGTGGCGATCACGCGCAGCTTGTCATGGCCGATCGCTTCGCTCACGACATCGAGAAACCGCTTCGGCTCCGTGCAGATGTCCAGGGTGCCTTCGACGTCGCCAGGCCGCAAGCTGTGGACGCGAATCTCGTCGACGACCTCTGCATAGACCGACACCAGGTCGACATCGCAGAAGGTGAACACGGTGTCCAGGTGCATCGCGCCGCGAGACTTCGGGATCTGTGCGGCCAGCACGCGCGTCGCGTCCCCCGCCGCGAACAGGCGCCGGGCCAGCTGGCTCACGGCCTGGGGCGACGTGCGCTCGCCCATGCCGACCAAGACGATGCCGGAGCCGAGGGCCATCACGTCGCCACCCTCCAGTGAGGCCAGCCCATGGTCCTGGTCCGGATCGCCCCACCATTCACGCACCTTTCCGGCAAACATGGGATGGAATCGGTAGACGGCAGTGGTGAGAAGCGTTTCTTGTCGGCGAGCCGGCCAGAACATCGGACAAAGCACCACGCCGTCGCCGATCCAGCAACTGCTGTCGCGCGAGAACAGGGTGTTCGGCAATGGCGGCAGGAGAAGGTCCGACGGCCCGGCACAGCGGGCCAGCAAACCGTGGTCTTCGAACTGAAGCTCGGCCCTCGTCACGCCGCCAATCAGGTGCTCCGCGAGCTTGGCCGCGGGCAGCGACTCTAGCCAGGGCCGCAGAAGAGTGGCTGTCTCCGGATCGATGTAGTCGGGGGCCAACTTCCGATCGAGCAACCATGTGCGAGATGCGGGATCGGCGACGGTCGTCGAAAGCAGGTCGTGCAATTCGAGGACTTCAACGTCTCTCTCGGCCATGGCGGACGTGAACGCATCGTGGTCGTTGCGGGCCCGGGCGACCCACAACACGTCGTCGAAGAGCAACTCGCGACAGTTGCCAGGCGTCAGGCGCTTTTGCGCCAGCCCGGGTCGGCACACAAGGACCTTGCGAAGGCGGCCGATTTCCGAGTGCACACCGGCGGCGATCGTCATGGAGATCCGTTTCGAAAAGAACAGCCCACAACATAGAAGCGCGTCGCGAAACAGTCTGTGCGGTGAACCACACAAAGTTGATTCGCGTTCGATCGCCTGAGGTTAGTGCGCTGGCGCACGGACGACGTGCGACGTCGTGGCTACAACCAGCCTCGCGAACTCTCGAGATCGTTAAAGGCGGCACTGCGGCGTCTGCTCGTATCGCATCCACCGGATCCGAAGATGACCGTCCCATATCACGCGCTCTTCCACTTTCTGCTCTACAGCCCCGTCTTCGTCGAAGCCCCTGGGGGCAACGAAGCGCGGCTGATGCAGCGTCTGCTCGATGCCCTGGCGGGATACGACTATCGGACCGACGTTGTCCCGACGCTGACCGGAGCCGAGGTCGCTGCCGAGAGCGACATGGCGATCGGCTGCTTCCTGCTGGCCATCGACGGCCCGAACGAAGACGCGGTCCAGGCGCTGATCCATACGATCCGGCACGAGCGAGGTCTCGACACGCCGATCTACCTCCTCAGCGAGCTGAAGGGCATCGAGACCTTGTCGCTGGAGCCCATGGGCGACGTCACCGGCTACATCTATCTCGATCACGAGACGCCCGCGTTTTCGGCCAAGGAGACGATCTTTGCGCTCGAGCGTTACGCCGAGGGTCTGAAGCCGCCGTTCCTCGGCGCGATGATGGACTACGATTACGAGGGCAACCAGATGTGGACCTGCCCGGGCCATCAGGGCGGCGCGTTCTACCGGCGCAGCCCCGCCGGCCGGCTGTTCGTCGAGCATCTGGGCGAAGCGGTGTTCCGCAACGACATCGACAACTCGGTGCCCGAGCTTGGCGATCTGCTCACCCACGTCGGGCCGGCGCGCGCCGCGGAGATGGCGGCGGCCAAGGTGTTCGGGGCCGACCGCACCTACTTCATCCTGAATGGCACGTCGACGTCGAACAAGGTCGTGACGGCGGCGCTGCTCAAGCGCGGCGATCTGGTGCTCTTCGACCGCAACAACCACAAGTCGAACCACCAGGGCGCATTGCAGCTGGCCGGCGCGATCCCCATTTATCTCGAGACCGACCGCAATGCGCAAGGCCTCATCGGCCCGATCGATTACGACGCCCTCGACGAGAAGAAGCTGCGCGAGTTGATCCGCAACCATCCCCTCGTCACCGACAAGGAAGCATGGAAGCGCGAGCGGCCGTTCCGCCTGGCCATCGTCGAGCAGTGCAGCTACGACGGAACGATCTACAACGCCAACCAGCTTGTCGAACGCATCGGCCACCTCTGCGAGTACGTGCACTTCGACGAAGCCTGGGCCGGCTTCATGAAGTTCCATCCGCTGTTCGCGGGGCACTTCGCCATGGGTCTGGAGAACCTCGGGCCCGACAGCCCCGGCATCGTCGCGACGCAGTCGACGCACAAGCAGCTCGCCGGCTTCTCCCAGGCCTCGCAGATCCACGTGCGCGACGAGCACATCAGGGGGCAGGTGCGGCGCACCGGACATCGCCGCTTCAACGAGGCGTTCATGCTGCATTGCTCGACGTCGCCCTTCTATCCTCTGTTCGCGAGCCTCGACGTCGATGCCCAGATGCACAAGGGACGCAACGGCCTGG
>JAYTHL010000408.1:0-3455 GCA_043732605.1 Rhizobacter sp.
CCGAGCTGCGGATCGCTCCACTGCGCGTCGAGCTGCGGCCCGGAGGCGCAACCGGCCAGCCCGAGCGCGGTCAGCATGAAGAAGAGTCGGCTCGTCCGCATTGGATGTCTCCTGTGATGTCGCCTTCGCGAAGGCTCAATCGACTGGCGTGAGCTTGGCCACGCTGAGCGCGAGCCACTTCATGCCGTGGCGGCCGAAATTGACCTGCGCGCGCGCGTCCTCGCCTTGTCCTTCGATGGTGATGACGACGCCCTCGCCGAACTTGGTGTGGAACACGCCCTGCCCTGAACGCAAGCCATGTGACGGCGCCTTCGGCACGATCGGCGCCGGCGCGCCGTAGCGCGGCTCGGTGCGGCCGGTGCCGACGATCGACTGCAGCCCCGAGCCGCGCGACCAGGCCGCGCTGTACTCGCGCGCGAAGCCCGAGCCGAACGACTGGTTGCGCGGCGTGAGCCAGCGCAGCGCCGACTCCGGCAGCTCGTCGAGGAAGCGGCTCTTGACGTTGTAGCGCGTCTGGCCGTGCAGCATGCGCGTCTGCGAGAAGCTGAGGTAGAGGCGCTTTCGCGCACGCGTGATCGCGACGTACATGAGCCGCCGCTCTTCCTCGAGCCCGTCGAGATCGCTCGCCGAGTTGTCGTTCGGAAAGAGCCCTTCCTCCAGCCCCGTGATGAAGACGCAGTCGAACTCCAGCCCCTTGGCCGCGTGGACCGTCATCAGCTGGACCGCGTCCTGCCCGGCCTGCGCCTGGTTGTCGCCGGCCTCGAGCGAGGCGTGCGTCAGGAAGGCGGCGAGCGGCGACATGATCTCGCCGGTCTCGGCGTCGGGCACGAGGCGCGGCGGCGCGATGATCTCGCCGGTCGTCACGACCTCGGCGCCCGGCGTGTTGAACTCGGCCTTGCCGATCTCGCCGCGGTACAGGCCCGGCCCGCCGCCGCTCGCCTCGTCGACGGGCAGCGCGACGGCGTCCTTGCCGAAGCCCTCCTGCGTCACGAACGCCTCGGCCGCGTTGACGAGCTCCTCGAGGTTCTCGAGCCGCTCCTTGCCTTCGCGGTCGGCCTTGTAGAAGTCGACCAGGCCCGAGGCGTCGAGCATGTGGACCATGATCTCGCGCAGCGTCTGGCCGCGCGTCTGCTCGCGCATCGCATCCACCTTGTGCGTGAACGCGACCAGGTTGTTGCCACCCTTGCCGGCGAGCGAGCCGACGCTCTGCCAGAGACTTCTGCCGCTCGCGCGCGCCGCGTCCTGGAGCTGCTCGAGCGTGCGCGCGCCGATGCCGCGCGCCGGGAAGTTGACGACGCGCAGGAAGCTGGTGTCGTCGTTCGGGTTCTCGACCAGGCGCAGGTACGAGAGCGCGTGCTTGACCTCGGCGCGCTCGAAGAATCGGAGGCCGCCGTAGACCTTGTACGGAATGTGCGCGTTGAAGAGCGCGCTCTCCATCACACGGCTCTGCGCGTTGCTGCGGTAGAGCAGCGCGATCTCGTGGCGCGCGACGCCGTCGCGGTACAGCGACTGCGCCTCCTCGATGAACCACTGCGCCTCGGCGAAGTCGGAAGGCGCCTCGTGCACGCGCACCGGCTCCCCGGGGCCGGCCTCGGTGCGCAGGTTCTTGCCGAGCCGGCGCGAGTTCTTCGAGATCAGCTCGTTGGCGGCGTCGAGGATGTTGCCGAACGAGCGGTAGTTGCGCTCGAGCTTGATCACCGTCTTGACGCGGTACTCGCGCTCGAACGCGGCCATGTTGCCGACCTGCGCGCCGCGAAACGCGTAGATGCTCTGGTCGTCGTCGCCGACCGCGAACAGCGCACAGCCCTGCTCGGGCGGCCCGCCGAACATCTTCAGCCACGCGTACTGCAGCTTGTTGGTGTCCTGGAACTCGTCGACCAGGATGTGGCGGAAGCGCCGCTGGTAGTGCTCGCGCAGCGGCCCGTTGTCGCGCATCAGCTCGTAGGTGCGCAGCATCAGCTCGGCGAAGTCGACCACGCCTTCACGCTGGCATTGCTGGTCGTAGGCATCGTAGACCTGCGCCAGAACGCGGCTCTGCTCGTCCTTGACCTCGATGTCCTTGGCGCGCAGGCCGCTGTCCTTGGCGGCGGCGATCGCCCACGTCACCTGCTTCGGGACGTGGCGCTCCTCGTCGAGGTTCATCGCCTTCATCACCCGCTTGACGGCCGAGAGCTGGTCGCTCGAGTCGAGGATCTGGAAGCCCTGCGGCAGCGCCGCGAGCTTCCAGTGCGCGCGCAGGAACCGGTTGCACAGGCCGTGGAAGGTGCCGACCCACATGCCGCGCACGGGGATCGCCAGCATCGCATCGAGACGCGTCAGCATCTCCTTCGCGGCCTTGTTCGTGAAGGTGACGGCGAGAACGCCGCCGGGCGAGAGCTGGCCTGTCTGGATCAGCCAGGCGATGCGCGTCGTCAGCACGCGCGTCTTGCCGGATCCGGCTCCGGCGAGGATGAGCGCGGGCTCGGGCGGCAGCGTGACGGCTGCGAGCTGTTCGGGGTTCAGGCCTTCGAGGAGGCGCGACGCGGGAGGGTCGAGAGCGGGCATCGCCGTATTGTCCCGCCTCGCCGCCCGGCCGGCCGGCGCTGGGACGATGAACCATGGGGCGCTGAATAGAATCCACCTGCCATGGAAATCTTCGACTACGACAACGTTCTGCTGCTGCCGCGCAAGTGCCGGGTCGAGAGCCGTTCCGAATGCGATCCCTCGATCGAGTTCGGGTCGCGCCGATTCGCGCTGCCGGTCGTGCCGGCCAACATGAAGACCGTCGTCGACGAGCCGATCGTCGAATGGCTCGCGGCCAACGGCTACTTCTACGTCATGCATCGCTTCGACGTCGACAACGTCGCCTTCGCCCGGCGCATGCGCGAGCAGAACCTGTACGTCTCGGTGAGCTCGGGCGTGAAGCCGGCCGACTACGGCGTGATCGACCGCCTCGCGAGCGACGGGGTCGGCGCCGACTTCGTGACGATCGACATCGCCCACGGCCATGCCGAGACGGTGCACCGGATGATCGACCACATCAAGGCGAAGCTGCCGAAGGCCTTCGTCATCGCCGGCAACGTCGCGACACCGGAAGCGGTGATCGACCTCGAGAACTGGGGCGCCGACGCGACCAAGGTCGGCGTCGGCCCGGGCAAGGTCTGCATCACGAAGCTGAAGACGGGCTTCGGCACCGGCGGCTGGCAGCTCTCGGCGCTCAAGTGGTGCGCGCGCGTGGCGACCAAGCCGATCATCGCCGACGGCGGCATCCGCGAACACGGCGACATCGCCAAGAGCGTCCGCTTCGGCGCGACCATGGTCATGATCGGCTCGATGCTGGCCGGCCTGGAGGAAAGCCCCGGTAAAACCGTTGAGGTCGATGGCCAACTCTTCAAAGAGTATTACGGCAGCGCGTCAGACTTCAACAAGGGTGAGTACAAGCATGTTGAAGGCAAGCGCATTTTGGAGCCGGTCAA
>JAYTHL010000409.1:0-3453 GCA_043732605.1 Rhizobacter sp.
GGAATTCTACGAGGCGGCCTTCACGCGGCATTCCATGTGACAAGAAGTCACGGCCAAGCGTGAATATGGCGGAGTCGACGCGCTCCAGGAAGCCCGCCCGCGGGATGGCGATGCAAGAATGCCCGTCCTCCTGCCCGCATCTCCATGTCCGTCGCGCTTTCCGCCCAAGCCGCCGCCGAAGTCTCGGCCAGCATGCCGCCGCTGCCGGCGCAGATCGGCAAGTACCGCATCCTCGGCCGGCTGGGCGACGGCGCGACCAGCGAAGTCTTTCTCGGCTTCGACGACTTCCAGCGCCGCAACGTTGCGATCAAGCGGGTGCGCGGCGCGTCGAGCGCCGGCGATCCGGTCGATGCCCACTACTCGGAGCGCTTCTTCGCCGCCGAGGCGGCGCTCGTCGGCCGGCTGCAGCATCCCAACGTCGTCCAGATCTTCGATGCCGTGCCCGATCCGGTCGCGCCCTATCTGGTCATGGAATACGTCGCCGGCAGCACGCTCAGGCCCTACTGCCGCGCCGACCAGCTGCTCTCGCTCGAGCTGATCGTCGAGATCGGCTTCAAGTGCGCGATGGCGCTCGGCTACGTCTACCGCCAGGGGCTGATCCATCGCGACGTCAAGCCGGCGAACCTGCTGGCCGTGCTCACCAACGGCACGATCACCGACGTCAAGATCAGCGACTTCGGCAGCGTCCTGAACCTCGGCTCGGACGTGACCCAGATCCACCGCGTCGGCTCGCTCGCCTACATGTCGCCGGAGCAACTCGACGGCGGCACGATCGATTGCCGCGCCGACATGTACTCGCTCGGCGCCGTGCTCTACCACCTCGTCGCCGGCCGGCCGCTCTTCGATGCGCAGGTCCAGTCCGCCATGATGCATCAGATCTACAACATGAAGCCGGCGCCGCTGACCGGTATCCGCGCCGGCGTCACGGCCGCGCTCGACGCGGTCATCCAGAAGGCGCTCGCCAAGCAGCCGGGCGACCGCTACGGCGACTGGGGCGAGTTCGCGCAGGCGATCTCGGCGCTGGTCACGACCCAGCAGGTGCCGCGCGGCCAGTTCCAGGGCGTGCTCGACTCCGAGCGCTTCACGCTCCTGCGCACGCTCGAGTTCTTCGACAACTTCGGCGACGTCGAGCTGTGGGAAGTCGTGCACCGCGCCAAGTGGCAGCGCTTCCACTTCGGCCACGCGCTCTACAGGAAGGGCGAGGAAGGCAACAGCTTCCACATCATCGCCCAGGGCGAGGTCGAGGTCTTCCGCGACGGCAAGAAGGTCGCCAAGCTCGGCTCGGGCACGTCGGTCGGCGAGATGGCCTACCTCGCGCCGAGCGCCGAGCTGAAGAAGCACAGCACCGACGTGATCATCACCGAGCCGGCGACGACGATCTCGTTCACGCCCGAGACGCTGGTGCAGCTGAGCGCCAACACGCGACACCTCTTCCACGACTCCTTCATCAAGGTGCTCGTGCGGCGGCTGCACTCGGCGCACGAGCAGCTCGCCCACCCGCGGCGGATCTTCTAGCGGCGTGTCGTCGGCGCGGCGGCTTGCCGCGTTGAGGGGCGGTGTGGTCCAATCCGGCCCGCTCGCCGCGCGGTTCGCGTGGTTCCAACTCTCTGGGAGAAGTCCATGAAGCAAACGATCATGCTGGCCGCTGCGCTGGCTTTGGCCCTGTCGACCTCCGCCTTCGCCAACTCGCACAAGGAAGCGCCCGGCATGGCCGCCAGCGGCGCCATGACCAAGCAGCAGTCCAAGATGGGCGACTGCAACAAGTCGGCCGGCGACAAGAACGGCGACGACCGCAAGGCCTACATGAAGTCGTGCCTGTCGGGTGCCTCCGCCATGGCCGCCCCGGCCAAGCCGATGACGCAGCAGGACAAGATGAAGAAGTGCAGCGGCGACAACAAGGGCAAGAAGGGCGACGAGTACAAGGCGTCGATGAAGACCTGCCTCTCGGCCTGATCGAGAGCGCGGGGGCGTCTCCGGCAGTGCCGGGGCCGCCGCCCGGCGGGCGGTCGCGCATCGACACCGCCCGCGTTGGCATAGATTAGCGGCATGGAAGCTCCTTCCGGCCGCGCGCCGCGCGCCGTCCTGTTCGACGCGTACGGCACCCTGTTCGACGTCTACAGCGTCGGCGTCATGGTCGAGCGCCTGTTCCCCGGCTTCGGTGAGCGGCTCGGCCTCCTCTGGCGCGACAAACAGATCGAATACACCCGGCTCACCTCGATGAGCGGGCGCACGCGCAGCTTTCGCGATTGCACCCGCGCGGGCCTGCGCTATGCAGTGGCCCGCTTCGGCCTGACGCTGACCGAGGGCGGCGAAGGCGAGCTGATGCAGTCGTACGAGCACCTCGCGCCGTTCCCGGAGAACCTCGCCGTCCTGGTCGAGCTGAAGCGGCGCGGCATCCGTGCCGGCATCCTCAGCAACGGCGACCCCGACATGCTCGAGGCGGTCGTCCGCAACGCCGGCTTCGCCGATCTGGTCGATCCGGTGCTGAGCGTCGAGGGCACGGGCGTGTTCAAGACCGACCCTGCCGCGTACGCGCTCGGCACCGACGTCCTGGGCCTGCCGGCCGCCGACATCCTGTTCGTGTCGAGCAACTGCTGGGACGCGATCGGCGCGACGTGGTTCGGATACACGACCCTCTGGATCAACCGCTTCAACCTGCCGCTCGACGAGCTCGGCGCGCGCCCGACGCGCATCGGCACGCAGCTCGGCGACGTCCTCGACTTCTTCGCTTCCGAAAGACCTCCGCCATGACCACGACGCTCGACCTTCCCGCCGGCGTGCAGATCAACGCCCCGATCCTGCCGGGCTTCGAACGCATCCTGACCAGGGACGTGCTGGCGCTCGTCGCCAAGCTGCACCGCGCCTTCGAGCCGCGCCGCCAGGAGCTGCTCGCGGCGCGTGCGGAACGCGCGAAGAAGCTCGACGCCGGCGAGCGTCCCGACTTCCTGCCGTCGACCAAGGCGATCCGCGACGGCGACTGGAAGATCGCGCCCGTGCCCGCGGCCCTGCAATGCCGACGCGTCGAGATCACCGGCCCGGTCGACGCGAAGATGGTCATCAACGCCTTCAACTCGGGGGCGGACTCGTACATGACCGACTTCGAGGACTCGAACTCGCCGCTCTGGACCAACCAGATCCAGGGCCAGATCAACATTGGCCAGGCGATCCGGCGCACGCTGTCGTTCGAGCAGAAGACCGCGGCAGGAACGAAGAGCTACAAGCTCAACGACAAGATCGCGACGCTGCAGGTGCGCCCGCGCGGCTGGCACCTCGACGAGAAGCACGTGACCATTGACGGCCAGCGCGTGCATGGCGGCATCTTCGACTTCGCGCTCTTCATGTTCCACAACGCCGAGGAGCTGCTGGCGCGCGGCGCCGGCCCGTACTTCTACCTGCCCAAGCTCGAGAGCCATCTCGAGGCGCGGCTCTGGAACGACGTCTTCGTGATGACGC
>JAYTHL010000410.1:0-3441 GCA_043732605.1 Rhizobacter sp.
GGAGCTGCTGGCGCGCGGCGCCGGCCCGTACTTCTACCTGCCCAAGCTCGAGAGCCATCTCGAGGCGCGGCTCTGGAACGACGTCTTCGTGATGACGCAAAAGGAGCTCGGCCTGCCGCAGGGCACGATCAAGGCGACGGTGCTGATCGAGACGATCCTGGCCGCGTTCGAGATGGAGGAGATCCTCTACGAGCTGCGCGAGCACTCGGCCGGGCTCAACGCCGGCCGCTGGGACTACATCTTCAGCTGCATCAAGAAGTTCAAGCTCGACAAGAGCTTCTGCCTGGCCGACCGCGCCAAGGTGACGATGACGGCGCCCTTCATGCGCGCCTACGCGCTGCTGCTCCTGAAGACCTGCCACAAGCGCGGCGCGCCGGCGATCGGCGGCATGAGCGCGCTGATCCCGATCAAGAACGATCCGGTGCAGAACGAGACCGCGATGGCCGGGATCATCGCCGACAAGCGCCGCGATGCGACCGACGGCTACGACGGCGGCTGGGTCGCGCATCCGGGGCTCGTCGAAGCGTCGATGAAGGAGTTCGTCGCCGTGCTCGGCGACAGGCCGAACCAGTTCGAGAAGCAGAAGCCCGAGGTCGCGGTCAAGGCCGCCGACCTGCTCGACTTCAAGCCCGAGACGCCGATCACCGAGGCGGGCCTGCGCATGAACATCAACGTCGGCATCCACTACCTCGGCGCCTGGCTCGCGGGCAACGGCTGCGTGCCGATCCACAACCTCATGGAAGACGCGGCGACGGCCGAGATCAGCCGTTCGCAGGTCTGGCAGTGGATCCGCACGCCCAAGGGCGTGCTCGACGACGGCCGCAAGGTCACCGCCGAGCTGGTCCGCGCCCTCGTGCCAGAGGAACTGGCCAAGATCAAGGCGGGCGGCTTCGAAGGCAAGTTCGACCGCGCCGCCGACATCTTCACGACGATGAGCACGCAGGACGCCTTCGAGGAATTCCTGACCTTGCCGCTCTACGAAGAAATCTGAGCCTGACGGGCGCCGACGGCTGGCGTGGCGGCGTGTCCGGCGCAGCCCATCCCGCCCGGTCTGCAGTTCATGGCACCGCGAGCCCGGGGGAATAGCGTGCTCGCCTAGAGTCTGGCCCTCGCGCGCGCCGACCCGGCGGGCGCGCCGTCGTGCGGACCACCCATCCGCGAGGAACCCCGCTTGAAACCGTTGACCTCCCGCCTGGCCGCGCTGGCGAGCGCGCTGCTCCTGGCCCAGACCGCCCAGACCGCCCTGGCCGCCGATCCGCCGGCACTCACCTCGGGTGTCGATCTCGCCTCCTTCGACCCGGCCGTCCGCCCGCAGGACGACTTCTTCCGCAGCGTCAACGGCGGCTGGCTGAAGCGCACCGAGTTTCCCGCCGACAAGGCCTACATCGGCTCGTTCGACGTCATCCACGAGAAGATCCAGGGCGAGTTGCGCACGCTCGTGGAAGCCGCCGCGACCGCGCCGAAGGACGCCGACGCGCGCCGCATCGGCGTCCTCTACACGAGCTTCATGGACGAGGCCGCGGTCGAGAAGGCCGGCCTCGCGCCGCTCGCCGACGAGCTCGCGGCGATCGACAAGATCGCGACGCCGGGCGAGGTCGCGGCGGCGATGGGGCATCTTTCGACGCTCGCCCTCGGCATGCCGGTCGACGTCGAGGTCGGACAGGACGCGCGCCGGGCCGAGCGCTACGTGCCGCAGATCAGCCAGGGCGGCCTCGGCCTGCCCGACCGCGACTACTTCCTCGTCGCCGACGACGCCAAGTTCAAGGTCGCGCGTCAGCAATACGTCGTCTACATGGCGCGGCTGCTCCAGCTCTCGCGGGCGCCGGGCGATGCCACGGCGTCGGCCGAAGGCGTGCTCGCGCTCGAGACCGCGCTCGCGAAGGCGCGGTGGACGCAGGTCGAGAACCGCGATCCGGTCAAGACCTACAACCGCGTCGACCTCGCCGGCCTCGCACCGCTCGCGCCGGGCTTCGACTGGCCCGCGTGGCTTGCCGCGACCGGCGTCGCCGGCAAGAGCGGCGACGTGATCGTCGCCCAGCCGAGCTATCTCGCAGGGATGGCGGCGCAGCTGTCGGCGACGCCGCTGCCGGTGTGGCGCGCGTACCTGCGCGTGCGCCTGCTCGACGGCTACGCGCGCTATCTCGGCAAGGACTTCGTCGATGCGCGCTTCGCGTTCGTCGGCGCGACCTTGTCGGGCACGACCGACAACCTGCCGCGCTGGAAGCGTGGCATCGGCCTGGTCGAAGGCTCGGTCGGCGAGTCGCTCGGCAAGCTCTACGTCGACGCCTACTTCCCGCCCGAGTCGAAACGCCGGATGGAGAAGCTCGTCGCCAATCTGCTCGCGACCTATCGCGAGAGCATCGACGCGATCGACTGGATGAGCCCCGCCACGAAGAAGGAAGCGCAAGCCAAGCTCGCGACCTTCGCGCCGAAGATCGGCTATCCGAAGCGCTGGCTCGACTACAGCGCGATCGAGATGCGGCCGGGCGACCTCGTCGGCAACGTGACGCGCGCCCGCGCGTTCGAGTTCAAACGCGGCCTGGACAAGCTCGGCAAGCCGATCGACCGCGACGAATGGGGCCTCACGCCGCAGACCGTCAACGCCTACTACAACCCGCTCCTCAACGAGGTCGTCTTTCCGGCCTCGGTGCTGCAGCCGCCGTTCTTCGACCCGAACGCCGACGACGCGATCAACTACGGTGCGATCGGCGCGATCATCGGCCACGAGATCAGCCACGGCTTCGACGACGAGGGCAGCCAGTTCGACGGCACCGGCAACCTGCGCGAGTGGTGGACCGCCGAGGACCGCGCGCGCTTCGACGCGAAGACCAAGATGCTGGTCGCGCAGTACTCGGCGTTCAGCCCGATCGACGGCTACAACGTCAACGGCGAGCTGACCCTGGGCGAGAACATCGCCGACAACTCCGGCGTCGAGATCGCCTACAAGGCCTACCGGCGCTCGCTCGGCGGCAAGCCGGCGCCGGTCATCGACGGCAAGACCGGCGACGAGCGCTTCTTCGACGGCTTCGCGCAGGCGTTCCGCGGCAAGGTGCGCGACGCGGCGCTGCTCGCGCAGATCAAGTCGGATCCGCACTCGCCCGACGAATTCCGCGTCAACGGCGTCGTCCGCAACCACGAGCCGTTCTACAAGACCTTCGGCCTGAAGCCGGGCGACGCCCTGTATCTGCCGCCGGAGAAGCGCGTCTCGATCTGGTAGCCGAGTCGGCCCGCTCGGTGCGGGTCGGCCTGCGGCGAGGCGGCGACAATCGGCCGGGCCCGCCAGGCCCTGCCCGTCCCGTGCCCGATTCCGATCCGATCCATTCCCGCGCAGCGCTCGCCGAGCGCTTCGGCCCGAGCTATCGCTGGCGCGTGCTGGCGACGGTGATGATCGGCACGGTCGCGGCGATCATGGCCTCGACGATCATCAACGTCGCCGTGCCC
>JAYTHL010000411.1:0-11138 GCA_043732605.1 Rhizobacter sp.
GCACCGACGATCACCAGGTAGGTCAGGATGATGAAGCCCCAGACACCCAGGGGGTAGCTGATGGTCTTGAAGAACGGCACCAGCAGGTCGGCGTTGGGCGGCAGGCCGGTCGAGAAGCCGCTCTGCACCCAGCGCATGAAGAGCTGGAAGACGCGCAGGTTGGAGCTTTCGGAGACCGCGAAGCAGAG
Source organism: Rhizobacter sp. (assembly GCA_043732605.1). Classification (GTDB taxonomy): domain Bacteria; phylum Pseudomonadota; class Gammaproteobacteria; order Burkholderiales; family Burkholderiaceae_C; genus Schlegelella_A. Next base: position 189 of record JAYTHL010000411.1, read on the forward strand.
GTAGAAGGCGGCCACCAGGCCGATCAGCGATTGCCAGAAATACTTCTCGCGCGAGCGCATGCCTTCGGGGTTCTTGTGCACCACCTTGCGCCAGTCGTCGACCCAGCCGATGGCGCCGAAGCCGAAGGTCACCAGCATCACGATCCAGACGAAGCGGTTGCTCCAGTCGAACCACAGCAGCGTGGACACGCCGATGCCGATCAGCACCAGCACGCCGCCCATCGTCGGCGTGCCGCTCTTGGCGATGTGCGCGGCCACGCCGTACTCCCGGATCGGCTGGCCGATCTTCATTTCGGCCAGGCGGTTGATGACCCAGGGGCCGAAGGCCAGGCCGATCAGCATCGCCGTCATCGCCGCCAGCACTGCGCGGAAAGTCAGGTACTGGAACACGCGCAGGAAACCGAGCTGCTCGGGGTAATGCGCTTGCAACCATTGGGCCAGACCGAGCAGCATTACGGGTGCTCCTGCAATGCGCTGACCACGCGTTCCATCGCCATGAAGCGCGAACCCTTCACCAGCACAGAGGCCGCGGCCGGCAGATCGCTGCGCGCGGCGAGCAGCGACGGCACGTCGGCGAAGTGCCGCGCGCCCGTGCCGAAGGCGCGGGCGGCGTCGGCACTCTGCGCGCCGGCACACCACAAGTGGTCGATGCCACGCTCGCGCGCATAGGCACCGACTTCGGCGTGGAAGGCCGGGCCGCGGTCGCCGACTTCACCCATGTCGCCGAGCAGCAGCAGGCGCGGCGCGTGCATCGCGGCCAGCACCTCGATGGCGGCGCGCACCGAATCCGGGTTGGCGTTGTAGCTGTCGTCGACGAGTGCGGCGTGCACGCCGTGCAGCGTGGCGCGCTTGATTTGCGAGCGGCCTTTGACCGGCTCGAAGGCTTCGAGGCCGCGCTTCACGGCCGCCAGCGTGGCGCCGGCCGCCAGCGCGCAGGCGGTCGCCGCCAGGGCGTTCTTGACGTTGTGCCGTCCCGCCAGGCGCAAGGCCAGTGAAGCCGCACCGGCGGGGGTGTGCAGAACCAGGGCCCAGTGCTCGCCGGTTTCATCGGCGACCCACAGCGCATCGGCGGTGACGTCGGCCGCGCCGTGCAGCGCGAACGTGAGCTGCGGCCGGGCGCCGGCCAACTGATGCCACAGCGGCGCATGTTCGTCGTCGGCCGGGTAGACCGCCGTGCCCGCGGGCGGCAACGCGGATATCGCGGCACCGTTCTCACGCGCGACGGCCTCGACGCTGGCCATGAATTCCTGGTGCTCGCGCTGGGCGTTGTTGACCAGGGCGATGGTCGGCTGCGCGATCCGGGCCAGGAGCGCGATCTCGCCCGGGTGGTTCATGCCCAGTTCGACCACACCCGCGCGGTGCCAGCAGGCGTCGTCCTGGCGCAGGCGCAAGAGTGTGAGCGGCACGCCGATGTGGTTGTTGTAGTTGCCTTCAGTGGCGAAGGCGCCATCGCCGAAGCCCGCGCGCAGGATCGCCGCGATCATCTGCGTCACCGTGGTCTTGCCGTTGCTGCCGGTGACTGCTACCAGGGGCAGGTGAAAGCGGGCGCGCCAGGCGGCGGCGAGTTGTTCGAGGGCTTGCTGGGTGTCCGCCACTTGCAGCCCCGGCAGGTGCGCTTCAGCCAGGCCGCGCTGGGCCAGTGCAGCCACGGCGCCTTGCGCCTTGGCGCCGGCCAGCATGTCGTGCGCGTCGAAGCGCTCGCCTTTGAGCGCGACGAACAGATCGCCTGCGCGCAGCGTGCGCGTGTCGCTGTGCACGCGAGCGAACTCAACGCCAGCGTCGCCGACCAGCACCGAGCCGGGCAGCAGCGCGTGGGCCTGGGCCAGGGTCATCATGCGGTCGCCCTGCGCGCCAGCGCCGCGGAGGCCTCGGCGAGATCGGAGAACGGCTGCTTGACGCCGGCGATCTCCTGGTAGTCCTCATGGCCCTTGCCGGCGATCACGATCACGTCGCGCGCGTCGGCGTCGGCCACCGCGCTGGCGATCGCCACGCGGCGGTCTTCGATCAACGCGACATGCTCGCGGCGCACGATGCCCGCAGCGATGTCGGCCAGGATGGTGGCCGGTGCTTCGCCGCGCGGGTTGTCGCTGGTGACGACGACGTCGTCGGCCTCGTTCGCTGCGATCGCACCCATCAACGGCCGCTTCGTCGCGTCGCGGTTGCCGCCGCAGCCGAACACGCACCACAGCCGACCGCCGCGCGCGGTGGCCAGCGGGCGCAGCGCGCGCAGCACCTTCTCGAGTGCATCGGGGGTGTGGGCGTAATCGACCACCACTTCGGGCGTCGCAACGCCGTCGCCGACCCGCTGCATGCGGCCCGGCACGGGCGTGAGCTGCGGCACCACCGCGGCGGCATCGGCAAGCGACACGCCGAGCGAGCGCAGGCCGCCGATGACGGCCAGCAGGTTGCTGGCGTTGTAGTCGCCGATCAGCGTGCTGCGTACCGCGACGCTGTGCTCGCCTTCATGCAGATCGAATGCCAGGCCGCCGTCGATGTATCCAAGCTGCGTCGCGTGCAGCCGCGCGGCGCTGCGCGTCGAATAGGTCCAGACATCGAGCGCCCCGCCTTGCAGCTCGGTCACCAATGCCGCGCCGCGATCGTCGTCGATATTGATCACCGCCGCGCGCAAGCCCGGCCACGAGAACAACTGTCGCTTGGCCGCCCAGTACGCCTCCATCGTGCCGTGGTAATCGAGGTGGTCGCGGGTGAAGTTGGTGAACAGGGCCACCGCCACGCGCAGCGCGGCCAAGCGCTGCTCGACCAGGCCGATCGATGAGGCCTCGATTGCGCAGGCCTTGAAGCTCGCGTCGGCAAACTGGCGCAGCGATGCGTGCAGCACCACCGGGTCGGGCGTGGTCAGCCCCGTGAACTCGATCTGCGCCGTGCGGCCCGGCAACGGCGGCACGCCGATGCCCAGCGTGCCGACGATGGCGCAGCGGCGGCCGAGCAACGTCAGCGCCTGCGCCGTCCACCAGGCGGTCGAGGTCTTGCCGTTGGTGCCTGTCGTGGCCACCACTTCGAGCGAGCGGCTCGGCTGATCGAAGAAGACATCGGCGATCGGGCCAGTGGCGGCTTTCAGGCCCGGCAGCGAGGCGACGCGCGCATCGTCGAAGGCAAAAGCCTCGAGGCCCTCGCGCTCGACCAGGCAGGTGGTGGCGCCCGCCTTCAAGGCGCTGGCCACGAAGCGCCGGCCGTCGGTGGCCGCGCCCGGCCAGGCGATGAAGCCATCGCCCGCGCGGACCTTGCGGCTGTCGGTGGTGACGGTGCCGGTGACCCACGAACGCAGCCAGCGCGCGGCGGCGTCAGGGGATTTGAGGGCAGTCACCGTCATGCTCAAAAACTCTCTTGCACCGCGGTGGTCACGATCTGCGCCTTGACGTCCAGATCCGGCGCCACGCCGAGCATGCGCAGCGTTTGCTGCACCACCTGGCTGAACACCGGCGCGGCCACATCGCCGCCGTAGTAGATGCCGTTGTTCGGCTCGTCGACCATCACCGCGACGACGATGCGCGGCTTGTCGATCGGCGCCATGCCGACGAACCAGGCGCGGTACTTGTTGCTGGCATAGACCTTGCCCTCCTGCTTGTGCGCGGTGCCGGTCTTGCCGCCGACGGAGTAGCCGATGGTCTGCGCCTTCGGTGCCGTGCCGCCGGGGCCGGCGGCCAGGCGCAGCATCGCGCGCACGGCCTGCGCGGTCTCGGGCTTCATGACCCGGTAGCCGGCCTGCGGCGTGTCCTGCTTGAGCATCGAGGCCGGGATCAGCTCGCCGTCGCGCGCGAACATGGTGTAGGCGTGGGCCAACTGAAACAGGCTGGTCGACAGGCCGTAGCCGTAGCTCATCGTCGCCTGCTCGATCGGCCGCCAGCTCTTGTACGGGCGCAGGCGCCCGCCGACGACTCCGGGGAAGCCGATCTGCGGCTTCTGCCCGAAGCCGACCGAGCTGTAGAGCTCCCACATCTCCTTCGCCGTGAACGTCATCGCGATCCGCGTCGCGCCGACGTTGCTCGACTTCTGGATCACCTCGCTCACCGTCAGGTCGCCGTGCGGATGCGAGTCGGTGATCGTCGAGCCGGTCAGCGTCATCTTGCCGGGCGCCGTGTGGATGAGCGTGTTCGGCGTGACGCGGCCGGTCTCGAGCGCCCAGGCGACGATGAAGGGCTTCATCGTCGAGCCCGGCTCGAAGGTGTCGGTGAGCGCGCGGTTGCGCAGCTGCGCGCCGGTGAGGTTGCGGCGATCGGCGGGCGAATAGCTCGGAAAGTTGGCGAGCGCCAGGACGTCGCCGGTCTGCGCGTCGAGAACGACGACGCTGCCCGCCTTCGCCTTGTTCGCGGCGACCGCATCGCGGATGCGCTGGTAGGCGAAGAACTGCACCTTCGAGTCGATGGCCAGGCCGATGTCCTCGCCATCGAGCGCGGCGACGCTGTCGCCGACGTCCTCGACGACGCGGCCGAGCCGGTCCTTGATGACTCGGCGCGTGCCGTCGCGGCCGGCGAGCTCCTTCTGGAACGCGAGCTCGATGCCTTCCTGGCCGTGGTCCTCGACGTTGGTGAAGCCGACGACGTGCGCCGCAGCCTCCCCTTCCGGGTACTTTCGCTTGTACTCGCGCACTTCGTGGATCCCCTTGATGCCGAGGGCGCGGATGTTCTTGGCGACGTCGTCGTCGACCTGCCGGCGCAGCCAGACGAAGTTCGGGTTGTCGGCGAGGCGGTTCTCGAGCGCGGCGCTCGTCATGTCGAGCATCGTCGCCAGGCGGGCGCGACTCTTCTCGTCGCCTTCGAGGTCCTTCGGGATCGCCCAGATCGATGGCGCCGGCACGCTCGCGGCGAGGATCAGGCCGTTGCGGTCGAAGATGCGGCCGCGACTCGCAGGCAGCTCGATCGTGTGGGCGTAGCGGGCCTCGCCCTGCCTCAGGAAGAAGGGCGCGTCGAGAATCTGCACGTAGACGGCGCGGCCAAGAAGCAGCGCGAAGCCGAGGCCGACGAGCGCGACCAGGAGCTTCGAGCGCCACGGCGGCGTCGGCGCCGCGAGCAGCGGGCTCGTCGCGTAGCTGAAGCTCTTGACGCTCGCCGCGGCGCGCGCCTTGGCATTGGTCTTCTTCGCGGCCGGGCCGTTCATCGCATCGCCTCCGCGCTCGACGCGGCCGGCGCCGACGCGGCCATCGGGATCGCGACGTACTGCGTCGTCGCCGGCGTCGCGGCGCGCATGCCGAGGCGTTCGCGCGCGGTCCGCTCGACGCGCAGGGGAGTCGCCTGCGAGCGCAGGTCTGTCTTCAGGCGCTCGCTGTCGTTGTCGAGCGCGCGCTCCTCGCTCTGCGCCTTGTCGAGCTCGGCGAAGAGACGGCGCGACTCGTACGACACCTTGACGAGGTAGAGGGCGCTGGCGAGCAAGGCGATGAGCAGCATCACGTTGATCCGGGTCACGCCGGCGCTCCGTCGGCGTACGCGACGTCGGTGCGCTCGGCGACGCGCATCACGGCCGAGCGCGCGCGCGGGTTGGTCGCAGCCTCGGTCGGGCCCGGCTTGACGCGGGCCAGCGCGCGGAGGCGATGCGGCCGTTCCGCCGCGAACGGCGCACGCCGATCGAACTCGCTCTTGCTCTCCTTCGCGATGAAGGTCTTGACGATCCGGTCCTCGAGAGAATGGAAGCTGATCACGACCAAGCGGCCGCCCGGCGCGAGCAGCTCGACGGCGGCGCTCAGGGCCTGCTCGAGCTCCTCAAGCTCGGCGTTGACGAAAATCCGTAGAGCCTGAAACGTGCGCGTAGCAGGGTTCTGGCCCGCCTCTCGGGTCTTGACCGCACCAGCCACGACTGCGGCAAGCTCGCCTGTGGTTCGAACAGGGCTCCCGCTTTCGCGCCGAGCAACAAGCGCCTTTGCAACCTGTAGAGCAAACCGTTCTTCCCCATAGTCGCGTATCACCTCTGCAATGTGGCGCTCGTCGGCCCGGGCCAGAAATTCCGCGGCGCTCTCGCCGCGGGTCGTGTCCATCCGCATGTCGAGCGGGCCGTCGAAGCGGAACGAGAAGCCGCGCGCCGGATCGTCGATCTGGGGCGACGAGACGCCGAGGTCGAGCAGCACGCCGCTGACCTGCGACACGCCGAGCGCGGCGAGCGTCGCGGCCATCGCCGAGAACGCGGTGTGGTGAATCGAGAAGCGCGGATCGGCGGCGAGCGCTTCGTCAGCGGCTGCGCTGGCGACAGCGGCCGCGTCGCGGTCGAGCGCGATCAGCCGGCCGCTCGACGAGAGCTTCTCGAGCACCGCGCGGGCATGGCCGCCGCGGCCGAAGGTGCCGTCGACGTAGATGCCGTCGGCGCTCGTCACCAGGCCGTGCACGGCTTCGGGCAAGAGCACGCTCAGGTGCTGGAGCACGGGCGACTCGGCCATTCAGAAGCTGAAGCTCTTGAGCGAGTCAGGCATCGGCGACTGCATCACCTCGGCCTCGTGCGCGGCGTGGCGCTGCGCGTCCCAGAGCTCGAAGTGGCTGCCCATGCCGATCAGCATCACGTCGCGGTCGAGGCCTGCGAACGCGCGCAGCTCGGGCGCCACGAGGACCCGCGACGAGGCGTCGATCTCGACTTCCATCGCGTTGCCGAGGAAGAGCCGCTTCCAGCCGCTCGAGTCCATCGGCAGCGCCGCGACGCGATCGCGAAAGTTCTCCCAGGCGGGCCGCGGGAAGATCAGCAGCGAGTTCCCGGGGTTCTTCGTGATGGTGAGCTGCTGCACGCCCATCGCGGCCAGCAACTCACGGTGACGGGACGGAATCGCGATCCGGCCTTTGCCATCCAGCGTCAATGCTGCGGGGCCTTGAAACACGACGTTCGCCACAAAACCCCACCAAAGTGCACTTTGCGCCACTGTAGCGGACGCACCGCGCGGGGTCAATTCGCGAACGAAACAAAATTCAATGGAATCAACGACTTAGTTGGTACTGTTGATCCTCTCAGTGGGTCCGAAAAAACGCGTTCAAAAATAAGGACTTGCAGCGCACAGTGAAAGACGGCGGTGAAGAGTGCGACCTCGATGCGAAGCGCTGCGCTCTCGCTGGGCGTGACGATGCTGGCGGGAATTGATCACGGAGGAGCCATCCGTCTCTTTCATCCCGGCGAGCCCGACTTGAACGAGGCCGCGAGCTCGATCGCGCTGCGGCTGAGCAGCGTCGTGTCGAGCCCGACCGCGACGAACAACGCGCCGGCCGCGAGGTAGTACCGCGCCTGGTCGGGATCCGTGGCCAGGATGCCCGGCGCCTTGCCCGCGCGCAGCACCCTGGCGATGCCCTCGTCGATCGCCTTCAGCACGTCGGGATGGCGCATCCGGCCGAGATGGCCCATCGACGCCGAGAGATCGGCCGGGCCGAAGAAGACGCCGTCGACGCCCTCGACGGCGGCGATCGCATCGAGGTTCGCGAGTCCCTCGGTCGATTCGACCTGCACCAGCACGCAGATCTCCTCGTCGGCGTGCTCGACGTAGCCCTCGACGGTATTCCAGCGCGACGCGCGCGCCAGCGCGCTGCCGAGGCCACGGATGCCGCGCGGCGCGTAACGCGTCGCGGCGACGACCTGCGTCGCCTGCGCCGCCGTGTGCACCATGGGCACGAGCAGCGTCAGTGCGCCGGCGTCGAGGTATTGCTTGATGAGCGCGGTGTCGCCCTGCACCGGGCGAACGATGCCGCTCACCGGATACGGCGCGATCGCCTGCAGCTGCGCGAGCGCGCTGCGGACGTCGTTGGGCGCGTGCTCGCCGTCGATGAGGAGCCAGTCGAAGCCCGTCGTCGCGAGCAGCTCGGCGGCATAGGCGTCGGCCAGGCCGACCCAGAGGCCGATCCGCGCCTCCTTGCGGGCGAGCGCGGCCTTGAAGGCGTTGACGGGCAGTTTCATCATGGGCTCCTCGACCGGTCAGGCAAAACGGAACGCGATCGCGCCGAGCCGACCGTAGTCGACGTGGAAGGTGTCGCCGCGAACCGCGCCCGTCGGCCGCGTGAACGAGCCGCCGAGGACGACGTCGCCGGCGTTGAGCTGCTCGTCGTACGCGGCGATCTTGTTGGCGAGCCAGACGATGCCGTTGGCCGGATGGTTGAGCACCGCGGCCGCGAGGCCGGTCTCCTCGATCACGCCGTTCTTGTAGAGCATCGCGCCGGCCCAGCGCAGGTCGACGTCGTGCGGCCGCACCGGCCGGCCGCCGGTGACGATGCCGGCGTTGGCAGCGAAGTCGGCGATGGTGTCGAAGACCTTGCGCGGCGCCTTCGTCTCGCGGTCGAACTGCTCGATGCGCGCATCGATGATCTCGACCGCCGGCGTCACCAGCTCGGTCGCCGCGAGCACGTCGGCGATCGTCACGCCTGGCCCTTTCAGCGGCTTGCCGAGGATGAACGCCAGCTCGACCTCGACCCGCGGTGCGATGAAGCGGTCGATCGGAATGTCGCCGCCGGCCGCGAAGAACATGTCGTCGAGGAGCGGCGCGAAATCGGGCTCGCTGATCTGCGACGAGAGCTGCATCGCGCGTGACGTGAGGCCGATCTTGCGGCCCATGACGACACGGCCTTCGGCCAGCTTGAGCGCAACCCAGGCGCGCTGGATCGCGTAGCCGTCGTCGATCGTCATCTGCGGATGGCGCAGCGAGAAGTGGCGCACCTGCACGCGCCGGCGCTCGGCATCGTGGAGCTCGGCGGCGAGCGTGGCGATGGTGGTCGTGTCGAGCATCGCGCTACTTCCCCGCGAAGAGCGGATGCAAGGTGCTGTGCTTGGCGTCGAAGACCGGCTCGCCCTCGTCGATCTGCAACGTGATGCCGATGGCGCGGGTGGCGAAGATCGTCGCGAAGTGGGCCCGCACCGCGGCGATCAGCGTTTCGCCCGTCGCGGTGACGAGTGACCGCTCGCGTCCGGGCGCGATCCGCACTTGCAGATAGACGAAGCACCGGTCCGGCTGGCCGTCGGCGACCGCGAAGTGCGGCGCCGGATAGGCGAGCACGCGCGTGCCGCCGAGCGGGAACACGCGCGCGCCGGCGCCGTCGCGTTGCGCGCCGATCACTTCGGCGAGCGTCATGCAGAGCGCGTCCATGCCGGCTTCGGCACCGAGGTTGGCGGTGTACTGGATGTTGACGTGCGGCATCGCGTGTGTCCTGTTTCCGTTCCTATTCGATCGTCATCGTCGCCACCGTGCAGCCGACCGAGAAGATCGGGATCGGCGCGTAGAAGCGCACCGTGCCCCGGCCTCTCGCCGCGGCCGCGACGGCGATGAAGGTGCGGATCTCGAAGCCGCCCTGGCCCGCGTCGCGGTACGTGGCCGCGTCGCTGTAGTCGAGCAGCGCGGCGCGGTCGTTGCGCGACCAGCGGTCGAGAAACTCGCGGTCCCACGGCTCGTTGATCCTGCCCGAGTCGGGTGTCGCCGGCCAGTGCGAGATCCCGCCGGTGCCGACCAGCGCGATGCGCTCGGGCGCGGCGTCGCAGGCCCGGCGCAGCGCCGCACCGAACGCCCAGGCGCGATGCAGCGGCGTCAGCGGCGGTCCCTGGCAGTTGATGTTGACCGGGATCACCGGCAGGTCGAAGCGCGGCGTCAGGAAGTGGAGCGGCACCATGATCCCGTGGTCGAACTTCCACTCCTCGGCATACGCGACGTCGACGTCGTGCATGACGCCTTCGATCAGCCGCCGTGACAGCGCCGCGTTGCCGGGCACGCGCGTCTTGGCGATGCCGAGCCAGCCCGGGTCCTCGATCGGCCCGTCGTAGTGGTCGGCCATGCCCATCGCGTAGGCGGGCATGTTGTCCATGAAGAAGTTCGCGAAGTGCTCGGCGGCCACGATCACGAGGGCGTCGGGCCTGCTCGCGGCGAGCGATTCGCCGAGGGCGCGGAACTCGGCGTGGAACGCGTCGCGCAACGTCGGCTCCGCGAGATGCGCACGGCCGGTGATGCCCGGCCCGTGGCTGCAGGCCGCCGCGAAAACCAGACTCATACGCCTGCGACTTTCTCGTCCGTGGCCGTCGTCATCGCGTAGATGCCGGCCCGCACCGGGCCAAGACGGCGCACACCATCGCGCATCGCCTCGATGTAGTCGGCCCAAGGCATGCCGAGCAGCGCGGCGAAGTGCATCAGCAGCTGGCCATTGGAGCCGAGCACGTACAGCTTGCCGACGTCACCGGCGACGATCGCCTCGCGCTCCTCGGCATCGAGTTCATAGTCGTCGAGCAAGATCGGCAGATCCTCGCGATAGCGCTTCTGCACGCCCGGATCGCGGTTGAGGTGAAAGAGCAGCTTCTGGGTGCCGTAGAGGCTCACGGCTCAGAGACCCCAGCGCGGGATGTGATGGTCGGTCGTCGAGACGCAGACGTTCTTCGGCTCGCAGAACACCTCGAAACTCCAGGTGCCGCCTTCGCGTCCGGTACCCGAGGCCTTGGTACCGCCGAAGGGCTGGCGCAGGTCGCGCACGTTCTGGCTGTTGACGAAGCACATGCCCGCCTCGACCGCGGCGGCGACGCGGTGCGCGCGGCCGATGTCCCTGGTCCAGACGTAGCTCGACAGGCCGTACTCGATGTCGTTGGCCTTGCCGATCGCATCGGCCTCGTCGTCGAAGGCGATCAGGCACGCGACCGGGCCGAAGATCTCGTCCTGGGCGATGCGCATGCGGTTGTCGACGTCGCCGAACACGGTCGGCTGGACGAAGTTGCCGGCACGCATCGCCGCCGGCACGTCGGGCGCGTCGAGGCCGCCGCAGAGCAGCGTCGCTCCTTCCTCGCTGCCGAGCGCGATGTAGCCGCGCACCTTGTCGAGGTGAGCGCGGCTGATCATCGGCCCGACGATCGTCTTCTCGTCGAGCGGGTCGCCGACCACGAGGCGCTTCGCCCGCTCGACGAAGCGCGCCGCGAACTCGGCGTAGACCCCGCGCTGCACCAGGATGCGCGAGCCGGCCGTGCAGCGCTCGCCGTTGTTCGAGAAGATCATGAACACGGCGGCGTCGAGCG
>JAYTHL010000412.1:0-11120 GCA_043732605.1 Rhizobacter sp.
GCGATGCCGGTGCCCATCAGGCCGGCGCCGACGATCACCACCCGGCTCGCGTCTTTGTCCATATATTCGAAGCGTTTCCCCTCACTTGACAGTTGCGCAAGGCAACTCCCTAATATCCGTATATTCAGATCGCTTGTCAATTCGCAGGACACCGCCCGTGCCGAAGATCGCATCCGTCAGCGTCGCCGTGGCGCGGGTCCCGCTGGACCGGCCCACGTCGTTCTCCACCCGCACCGTGAGCGAGCGGCACTTCTGCCTCGTCAAGGTCCGCAGTGTCGAAGGCGTGGAAGGGATCGGCTTCTGCTACGTCGGCAGCGGCGCGGGCGAGATCGCGAAGGTCGCGGTCGAGCAGTTGCTCGCGCCGGTGCTGCTCGGGCAGGACTCGCTGCGCAGCGAGGGCCTCTGGAGCGAGATGTACCGCGAGGCCTTGCTGCAAGGCCGCGCAGGCAGCGTGATGCGCGGCATCTCGATCCTCGACACGGCGATCTGGGACCTCAACGCGCGCAGCGCGAAGCTGCCGCTGCACGACTATCTCGGCTGCATGAACCGCGAGAAGGTGATGGCGTATGCGAGCGGCGGCTACTACGTCGACGGCAAGACGCCGGCCGACCTCGGCCGCGAGATGGCGGGCTACGTCGAGCTCGGCTTCAAGGCGGTGAAGATGAAGACCGGGCGCCTGTCGCCGGCGGAAGAAGAGACGCGCGTCGCCGCGGCGCGCGCTGCGATCGGCCCCGACATCGTGCTGATGCTCGACGTCAACAACGGCTGGGCCGATCTGCCGACGGCCCTCGAGTACACGCGACGCTTCGAGGCCCACGATCCTTACTGGCTGGAGGAGCCGTTCCTGCCCGATGCGGTCGACCTGCACGCGCGGCTCGCCAAGCTCACGTCGATGACCATCGCGACCGGCGAGATCGAGAGCGGCCGCTGGCGCTTTCGCGAGCTGATCGCCGCCGGCGGCGCCGAGATCCTGCAGGCGGACGCGGCGGTGTGCGGCGGCATCTCGGAGTGGCGCCGGATCGCGGCCCATGCCGACAGCTGCGGCGTCACGGTCAGCCCGCACTGGTTCCACGATCTGCACGCGCCGCTCGTCGCCGCCACGCCGAACGCGCGCTACGTCGAGTTCTTCACCGATGACCAGGTGCTCAACTTCCGGCGCCTGATCGACCGCCAGCTGGAGCACGAGGACGGCTTCGTGATGCTGCACCAGACGCCGGGTCTCGGCTTCGGCTTCGACGAGGCCGCGGTGACGCGCTACGGCGGCGCGTCGCCGTGGACGACGATCACGGCGGGCCGGTGAGGTGAGCGGAGCGTCGACCGCGCCGGTGCGCGCCGAGGCGCTGCGCGCCGAGGCGCTGCGCGCCTTCATCGCGCGCGCCTTCGTCGCCGCCGGCATGCCCGACGCCGACGCGACGACGGTCGCGGCCCTGATGACCGAGGCCGAGCTTCAGGGCTCGGACGGTCACGGTGCGATCCGCCTCGCGCCCTACCTGAAGCGGATCAAGGCCGGCGGCATCAACCTCACGCCCGACATCCGCATCGTCGAGGAGCGCGCCGCGACAGCGCTGATCGACGGCGACAACGGCATGGGCCACCTCGTGATGTCGCGCGCCGCGCAGATCGCCGGCGACAAGGCCAAGGTCGCCGGCATCGGCTGGGTCGGCGCGCGCTTCAGCAACCACGCGGGGCCGGCGTCGCTCTATGCGCGCATGGCCTTGCCGCGCGACATGATCGGCCTCTACTTCGCGGTCGGCAACGCCAACCACCTGCCGCCATGGGGCGGGCTCGACATGCTGCTGTCGACCAATCCCATCGCCGTCGCCGTGCCCGCAGGCGACGAGGCGCCGGTCGTTCTCGACATGGCGACGACCGTCGCCGCCTACGGCAAGGTCAAGGCCAAGGCGCAGCGCGGCGAGCAGATGCCCGAGGGCTGGATGATCGATCGCCTGGGCCGGCCGCTGCTCGACCCGAAGCGCGCCGAAGAAGGCTTCCTGCTGCCGATCGGCGGCTACAAGGGCTACGGCTTGTCCCTGATCGTCGGCCTGCTCGCCGGCACCCTCAACGGCGCGGCGATGGGCAAGGACGTGCTCGACTTCAACCACGACTTCGAGACGACGACCAACACCGGCCAGGCGGTGGCGATGATCGACCTCGCCGCGTTCGGCGATCCGGCGGCGTTCAAGCAGCGCGTCGACGTGCTCGTGCGCGACCTGCGTGCAGCCAAGCGCATGCCGGCGGTCGATCGCATCTGGCTGCCGGGCGAGCAGAGTCACGCGAAGCGGATCGCGCACGCGCGCGACGGCATCCCGATCGCGGCTGCGCTGCGCGCCGCGCTCGATGGCGTCGCCGCCGATCTCGGCATCGCGCCGCTGGCGTGATCGGACGCGAAGAGAACCGCAAGTCCAACGACCGAAAAGGCACGACCTCCATGTTCATGATTCGATCGCGCGTCGCTGTCGGCCTCGCCTTTGTCGCGACCGCCGCGCTGCTGCTGCCGACGAAGACAACCGCGCAGAGCGCCTATCCGAACAAGCCGATCCACCTCGTCGTGCCGCTCGCCGCGGGCAGCGCCGTCGACGTCGCGGCGCGCATCGTCGCGCAGCAGATGTCGATCTCGATGGGCCAGGCGATCGTGATCGAGAACCTGCCGGGTGCCGCCGGGATCGTCGGCGCCGACCGCGTCGCCAAGGCTGCTCCCGACGGCTACACGATCGGCGGCTTCAACGACAGCATCATGACGATGGTGCCGGCCCTGCAGGCGAAGATGCCGTGGGACATCGTACGCGACTTCGCGCCGGTCTCGCTGGTCGCGACGGTGGAGTGGGGCATGGTGATGAACCCGTCGGCGGCCTTCAGCACGCCTGCCGGATTGATCGCGGCGGCGAAGGCGGCACCCGGCAAGATCGACTACGGCTCGGGCGGCATCGGCAGCCCGCAGCACATCGCGATGGCGCTGTTCGCATCGGAGGCGAATGTGACGATGAACCATGTGCCGTACAAGGGCGCGACCCAGGCCGCGGTCGGCGTCGCCGGCGCCGAGGTGCCGGTCGCGTTCCAGGGGCTGGCGACGGTGAACTCGCTGATCCGCAGCAACAAGGTCAAGCTGGTCGCGGTCTCGACGCCCAAGCGCATGCCGCAGTATCCGGACGTGCCGACGGTCTCCGAATCGGGCCTGCCCGGCTTCGAGTTCAACTCGTGGTTCGCCGTGCTGGCGCCTGCCGGCACGCCGGCCGAGATCGTCGCGAAGCTGAACGCCGAGATCGTCAAGGCGGTGGCTGATCCGGCGGTGCGCGAGCAGCTGATCGCGCAAGGCCTGACGCCGCGCGGCTCGAGCGCCGACGAGCTCGGCCGCGCGACCAGGGCGCAGCTCGCGAAGTACGCGGCGCTGATCAGGAAGAACAACATCAAGGCGGAGTAGCGCCATGACGATCTCGCGCAGAGCGCTCCTGCGGCACGGTGCCGGCGTCGTCGGCGGCATCACGCTCGCCGGCTGCAACGTGCTCGACACCGCACGCCGACAAAGCGTCGCCGATCCCATCGTCGCGCCCGAAACGTACTCCGCACCGGGCCCGGTGCTGATCGACGGCCGGCGCGTGCGCACGGTCGACGTCCACGCCCACTGCTACGTCTCGGAGGCGCTCGCGCTCCTCGGCGCCGACGCCAACGGCGTGCTGCCCCCGGTCAAGGGCGTCAAGGAGCACTTCATCGTCGTCGAGGACCGGTTGCGGGCGATGGACGCGATGCGGATCGACACCGAGATCCTCAGCATCAATCCGTTCTGGTACCGGCGCGACCGGGCGCTCTCGGAGCGCATCGTGCGCGTGCAGAACGAGAAGATGGCCGAACTCTGCGCCGTCGAGCCGCGCCGCCTCGGTGCCTTCGCGAGCCTGTCGCTGCAGTTCCCCGACCTGGCGGTGCGCGAGCTCGACGATGCGGTGACGCGCCTCGGCATGAAGGGCGCGGCGATCGGCGCCAGCGTCGCCGGCGTCGAGTTCTCCGATCCGCGCTTCTTCCCGGTGTGGGCCAAGGCCGAGGAGCTCGGCACGACGCTCTTCATCCATCCGCAGAGCACGCCCGAGCTCGCGAATCGCTTCAAGGGCAACGGCTGGCTCTCGAACGTGATCGGCAATCCGCTCGACACGACGATCGCGCTCCAGCACCTGATCTTCGAAGGCACGCTCGACCGCTTCCCGACGCTGAAGATCTGCGCCGCGCACGGCGGCGGCTTCCTGCCGTCGAACGCGGCACGCGGCGACCGCAGCTGCTTCGTCTCGCCGCAGAACTGCGACGCGACCGTCGTGCTGAAGAAGAAGCCCTCGGAATACGCGAGCCAGATCTGGTTCGACACGCTCGTCTTCACGCCCGAAGCCCTGCGCCATCTCGTCGCGCAGGTCGGCGTGCGCCAGGTCGTGCTCGGCACGGACCATCCGATCCCGTGGGAAGACCATCCGGTCGACCACGTCCTCAACACGCCGAGCCTGAGCGCCGCCGATCGCGTCGCGATCCTCGGCGACAACGCGCGGCGGCTGCTGAACCTCGCAGCCTGAACGTCACGAAAGACCCCATGCAGACCATCAAGCTCGGC
This sequence comes from Rhizobacter sp., assembly GCA_043732605.1. Lineage (GTDB taxonomy): Bacteria > Pseudomonadota > Gammaproteobacteria > Burkholderiales > Burkholderiaceae_C > Schlegelella_A. The sequence continues at coordinate 4,586 of JAYTHL010000412.1, forward strand.
CGCACCGGCCTCGACGTCTCGCGCATCTGCCTCGGCTGCATGAGCTACGGCGAGCCCGACCGCGGCCCGCACGCCTGGACGCTCGGCGACGCGGCCAGCCGGCCGTTCTTCAGGAAGGCGCTCGACCTCGGCATCAACTTCTTCGACACCGCCAACGTCTATTCCGACGGTTCGAGCGAGGAGATCACCGGCCGCGCGTTGCTCGAGTACGCGCGGCGCGGCGAGGTCGTGCTCGCGACCAAGGTCAACGGCCGGATGCACAAGGGGCCGAACGGCGCGGGCTTGTCGAGGAAGGCGATCTTCGCGGAGATCGACGCCAGCCTGAAGCGCCTCGGCACCGACTACGTCGACCTGTACCAGATCCATCGCTGGGACTATTCGGTGCCGATCGAGGAGACGCTCGAAGCGCTCGACGACGTCGTGCGCGCGGGCAAGGCGCTGCACATCGGCGCGTCGTCGATGTTCGCGTGGCAGTTCGCGAAGGCGCTGCATCTCTCCGACACGCACGGCTGGGCGCGCTTCCAGACGATGCAGAACTACGTCAACCTGCTCTACCGCGAGGAAGAGCGCGAGATGCTGCCGCTCTGCAAGGCCGAAGGCGTCGGCGTGATCCCGTGGAGCCCGCTCGCGCGCGGCCGGCTGACGCGCGACTGGGACGCGTCGAGCGCGCGCTCGGAGACAGACGGCTTCGGCCGCACGCTCTACGCGAAGACGGCCGACGCTGATCGCAAGGTCGCCGAGGCGCTCGCTGCCGTCGCGACGCGGCTCGGCCGGCCGCGCGCGCAGGTCGCGCTCGCGTGGGTGCTGGCGAAGAGCGAGGTCGCCGCGCCGATCGTCGGCGCGACGCGCCTCGAGCAGCTCGACGACGCCGTCGCCGCGCTGTCGCTGGTGCTCTCGAAGGACGACATCGCCGAGCTCGAGGCGCCGTACGTGCCGCATCCCGTGCTCGGCCACGCATGAGCGCGAGGAATGATCGTGCAGAAGCCGGTCGCGCTGCCATGCACCGCTTCGGTGTCGGCGGGCAAACCCTGACCTCGACGCGCTCACACGATGCGCCGCCGCACCTAAACTCGCCTCGCTTTTCGCCCGAACCGTTGGAGTCGACATGACCATTTCCCGCCGCAAGTTTTCCGCCGGCCTGTCCGCGAGCATCGCGCTGCCGTCGCTGGTCGGCTCCGTCAACGCGCAGAGCGCGACGATGAAGATCGGCATGTGCTCGCCGGTCACCGGCCCCGCGGCCGAATCGGGCAAGTACGCGCAGATCGGCGCCAAGCTCGCGCTCGATGCGGTCAACAAGGCCGGCGGCGTGCTCGGCAGGCAGGTCGAGCTGATCGTCGAGGACGACCAGACGACGAACCCGGGCATCGTGCTCGCGTTCTCGAAGCTCTCGTCGCAGGCCGACATGGTCGCCTTCCTCGGCTCGATCCGCTCGACCCAGGTGCACGCGATGGCGCCCGACGTGCTGAAGATCGGCAAGCCCGTGATGATCGGCGGCACCGACCCGGCGCTCACGCACATGGGCAACCAGTGGCTGTTCCGCTTCCGCCCGAACGACTCGTACTCGGGCAAGGTCATCGCCGAGTACGGCGTCAAGACCCTGGGCAAGAAGAAGTGGGCCATCGTCCACTCGACCGACGCCTTCGGCACCGCCGGCGGCAAGGCACTGACCACGGCCCTGGGTGCCCTCGACGGCACGACCGTCGCGCTCGACCAGGGCTACGCCAACCAGAGCCAGGACTTCACGCCGGTCGTGCTCGCGATCAAGCAGTCTGGTGCCGACATCCTCGGCTCCTACTTCACGTTCGAGAACGACCTCGGTGTGTTCGCGCGCCAGCTGCGCCAGCTCGGCGTCAACATCCCCTACGTCGGCTCGCCCTCGATCGTCAACGTCACCGCGACCAAGCTCGCCGGCCCGGCGCTCTACGGCACCTTCGGCGTCGCCGACTACGCCGAGGAATCGAGCGACGCGTCGCGCGCCTTCGGCAAGCTCTACCGCGACGTCGCCAAGGTCGCACCCGACAACCAGTCGTCGTGGACCTACGACGCGATCACCGTGCTCTGCATGGCGATCAAGAAAGCGGGCAAGACCGATCCGGTGGCGATCCGCGACGCGATCCTGTCGATCAAGAAGCACCAGGGCGCGGAAGGCGAATACAACTTCGACGCCAACGGCGACGGCCTCCATGGCTACAACATCGTGCGCAACGAGAAGGGCACGATCGTCTTCGACAAGCACATCGATCCGGCGGGCTGATCTGCGCGCCGCGATGAGCGCGCGCCGGCCCGCACGGCCGGTCGGACGACGATTGCCTTAAACGCCCGATGGATCTCGCGCTCCAGCTTTTCTTCACCGGCCTCGGCATCGGCGCGGTCTACGCGCTGGTCGCGCTCGGCTTCGTGCTGATCTTTCGCGCCACCAACGTCGTCAACTTCGCGCAGGGCGAGTTCGCGATGGTCGGCGCGTACCTGATGGTCGTGTTCGCGGTCGACCTGCACTGGCCGTACGGCTGGGCGTTCGTCGCTGCGCTGCTCGGGATGGCTCTCCTCGGCGTCGTCTTCAACCTCGGCGTGTACTACCCGCTGCGCCACCGCACGTTCCTGCCGGTGATCATCGCGACGATCGGCGCGTCGATCTTCCTCGCCAACGCCGTGCTCGCGCTCTACGGGCCGCAGCCGCAGGTGCTCGCGCCGTGGTTCGAGACGCAGGGGCTGCAGGTCGGGCCGGTGTATCTCGACACCCAGTACCTGCTGATCCTCGCGCTGACGCTCGTCCTCGTCGCCTTCAACTTCTGGTTCTTCGAGAAGACGATGCTCGGCAAGAAACTGCAGGCGACGTCGCAGGACAAGGAGATGGCGTCGCTGCTCGGCATCCCGGTGGCGACGATGATCATGCTGACCTTCGTCTACTCGGCGCTGCTCGCCGGCGTCGCCGGAATCCTGGTCGCGCCGATCCTTTTCGTATCGATCCAGATGGGCTCGACGATCGCGCTCAAGGCGTTCGCCGCGACCATCATCGGCGGCTTCGGCGACGTCAAGGGCGCGATCATCGGCGGCCTCGCGCTCGGCGTGATCGAGACCTTCGGCGCCGCCTATGTCTCGGTGCCGTACAAGGACGGCTTCGCGTTCCTGGTGCTCGTCGCGTTCCTGATCTTCCGGCCGCAAGGCATCTTCGGCGAACGCGTCGCGGAGAAGGCCTGAGCGTGGCCAATCCGCTGCCGAACGCCCGACGCACGACCGGCACGATCGCCTATGCCGCGCTCGCGGCCGCGGCCGTCGCCACCGTCGCGCTCCTGCCGATGCAGGACTACACGATCCACATCCTCGTGCAGACGGCGAGCTATGCGATCGCGGTGTTCGGCCTCACGGTGGTGCTGGGCCTGTGCGGCCAGATCAATCTCGCGCAGGCCGCGTTCTTCGGCTTCGGCGCCTACGCCGTCGGCATCGGCACGACCGACCTGCACCTCAACTTCTGGGTCGCGCTCTCGATCGGCCTCGTCATCGCGATCGTCATGGGTGCGTTCCTCGGCATGACGACGCTCAAGCTCGGCGGCCACTACCTGGCGATGGTGACGATCAGCTTCCAGCAGATCGTCACGCTCATCATGGTCAACTGGATTCCGGTGACGCACGGCCCCGACGGCGTCGGCAACATCAAGCGGCCGCCGGGCTTCGAGTCGTCGCATGCGTTCCTCGCGCTCTGCGTCTTCGCGATGGCACTCGTCGGCTATCTCGTCTGGCGACTGCCGCAGACGCCGCTCGGCCGCTCGATGCGCGCCGTGCGCGACAACGAACTTGCGGCCGGCGTCGCCGGCATCAACGTCTATCGCACCAAGGTCGCGGCGTTCGCGCTCTCGGCGCTGCTGGGCGGGATCGGTGGCGGGCTCTTCGCGGGCGGCTTCGCCTACGTCAGCCCCGACCAGTTCAGCTTCGCCGAGTCGATCGTCTTCATCACGATGACGCTGCTCGGCGGCGTCGCCTCGCCGGTCGGCGCGCTGATCGGCACGGGGCTCCTGATCGTGCTGCCCGAGAGCCTGCGCTTCCTGAAGAGCGTGCCGGGCCTGTACCTCGCGATCTACGGCCTGTCGATCATCCTCATCATCCGCTACATGCCCGACGGCATCTGGGGCTTCTGGCAGCAGCGCGTGCGGCGCTGGTTCGCGCCGGCGCCGTTCACGAACGCCGCGTCGGCGTTGACGCTCGCCCCGGCGGCGTCCGACGCGCCGATGGCGCTCGAGGTGCAATCGCTCAGCAAGCACTTCGGCGGGCTGAAGGCGGTCGACGACGTTTCGTTCTCCGTCAAGCGCGGTGCGGTGCATGCACTCATCGGCCCGAACGGATCGGGCAAGACGACGACGCTCAACGTGCTCTCGGGGCTCTACGTCGCGACCTCGGGCCGCGTCGTCCTCGCCGGCCGCGACGTCACGACGCTGCCGCCGCACGCGCGCACCGCCGCCGGCATGGGCCGCACGTTCCAGAACATCCGCCTGTTCCGTTCGATGACGGCGCTCGAGAACGTCGTCATCGGCGCCGAGCATGCCGGCAACGACGTCGGCTCCGACCACGCGGCGCTGGTCGAACGGGCCCGCTCGGCGCTCGCCTTCGTCGGCCTCGAGACGCGCGCGCAGGAGATGGTCACCGGCTTCTCGTACGGCCACCAGCGGCTCATCGAGATCGCCCGAGCACTCGCCGGCAACCCGACGCTGCTGCTCCTCGACGAGCCCGCTGCCGGTCTCAACTCGAGCGAGAAGCTCGGCCTGCGCGATCTGCTCAAGCGCATCGCCGCGACCGGCCTGACGATCCTCATCATCGACCACGACATGACGCTGGTGACCGAGGTCGCCGACCGCATCACCGTGCTCAACTTCGGCCGGCACATCGCCGACGGCGTCGCCGCCGACGTGCTGCGCCAGCCCGACGTGATCGCCGCCTATCTCGGAAGCGAACCCGATGCCGCTGATTTCGCTTGACGGCCTGACCGTCCGCTACGGCGAGATCGAGGCCGTGCACGGCATCTCGCTCTCGGTCGAGGCGGGCGAGGTCGTCACGCTGCTCGGTGGCAACGGCGCCGGCAAGTCGACGACGCTGCGCGCGATCTCGGGCCTGACGAGGGCCGCGGCCGGCGAGATCGTCTTCGACGGCCGCTCGATCGTCGCGCTCGGTCCCGAGGCGATCGTCAGGCTCGGCATCGCGCACGTGCCCGAAGGCCGGCGCATCTTTCCGGGCCTGTCGGCGCGCGAGAACATCATGCTCGGCGCCTCGAACCGCGGCCGCATCGCGAAGGCGCAGCTGGTGAAGGAGTCGGACGAGATGTTCGACCTCTTCCCCGACATCCGCCCGTTCGCCGACGCGCTCGGCTGGACCTTGTCCGGTGGCCAGCAGCAGATGGTGGCGGTCGCGCGCGGCCTGATGGCCAAGCCGCGCCTCCTGCTCCTCGACGAGCCGTCGCTCGGCTTGGCGCCGGTGATCGTGCAGAAGGTGTTCTCGATCATCGCGGAGATCCGGCGCCGCGGCACGACGGTGCTGCTCGTCGAGCAGAACGCCCGCATGGCGCTCTCGGTCGCCGACCGAGGCTACGTGCTGGAAACCGGGCGGCTCGCCGTCACCGGCAAGCCCGCCGAGCTGTGGTCGAACGACGCCGTCCGCGCCGCGTACCTCGGCGGCGGCGTCGCGAAGAAGGCCTGATCGCAGCGCGGCGAGCGCGTCGCCGCGACGGCGACGTCCTATGATTCCCGACAGTCCACAGGAACGCCGATGAACGACTCTTCCGCGAGCGGCCGCAGCGTCGGCGTGATCGGCCTCGGCGCCATGGGCGCGGGCATGGCCGGCTCGCTGCGTCGCGCGGGCTGCGACCTGCATGTCTGCGACGTCCGCGACGGTGTCGCGGCCGCCTTCGCCGCGAACGGTGGCACGGCCGATGCGATGCCGGCCGCGCTCGCCGCGGCCTGCGACGTCGTCGTCTCGGTCGTCGTCAACGCGGCGCAGACCGAGTCGGTGCTGTTCGGCGATGGCGGCGTGGCCGCCGCGATGCGGCCAGGCAGCGTCTTCGTGATGTGCTCGACCGTCGATCCGAACGTCTCGATCGCGTTCGAAGGACGGCTCGAGGCGATGGGTCTTCTCTACGTCGACGCGCCGATCTCCGGCGGCGCCGCGAAGGCGGCGTCGGGCGAGATGACGGTGATGGGCGCGGCACGCGACGCGGCCTGGGCCAAGGCCGAGCCGCTGCTCCACGCGATGGCCGCCAAGGTCTACCGGCTCGGCGATCGCGCCGGCAACGGCAGCAAGGTGAAGATCATCAACCAGCTCCTCGCCGGCGTGCACATCGCGGCCGCGGCCGAGGCGATGGCGCTCGGCCTGCGCGAAGGCGTCGATCCGGCGGCGCTCTACGACGTCATCACCCACAGTGCCGGCAACAGCTGGATGTTCGAGAACCGGATGGCGCACGTGCTGAAGGCGGACTACACGCCGCTCTCGGCCGTCGACATCTTCGTCAAGGACCTCGGCCTCGTCCTCGACACGGCGCGCGCCACCAAGTTTC
>JAYTHL010000413.1:0-11098 GCA_043732605.1 Rhizobacter sp.
CCGCCGCCGCTGCCGACCAGCGCGCACGGCGGCGACCGCGCGCGCGACGCGCTCAACGAGACCAACGCCAACATCGCGATGCTGTTCGGCGTCGCCGGCTTCTTCTCGCCGCGCGTGCCCGCCGCGCCGTTCCAGCCGGCCGGCACGCCGGCGGCGATCAGCTACTACGACACCGAGCCGCTGCGCCGCTCGCTCGAGCGGCTGGTCGATTTCGACCTGCTCAATTCCGGCGCCGTGCGGCTGTCGGTCGGCGCGGTCAGCGTCACGACCGGCAACTTCCAGTACTTCGACACCACCGAGCGGCACATCGACGCGCGCCACATCATGGCCAGCGGCGCGCTGCCGCCGAGCTTTCCGCCGATCGACATCGACGGCGAGTTCTACTGGGACGGCGGCATCGTCTCGAACACGCCGCTCCAGTACGTGCTCGACGAGCCGGGCAAGGCGCCGCGTCTCGTGTTCCAGGTCGACCTGTTCGCGGCGCGTGGCGAGATGCCGGCCAACCTGGGCGAAGCGAACGAGCGCGAAAAGGACATCCGCTTCTCGAGCCGCACCCGCCTGAACACGACCTACGAGCTGCGCCGCCAGGCGACGCTGCAGGCGGCGCGCCGCCTCGTCGCCAAGCTGCCGGCGAACCTGCGCGACGATCCCGACGCGAAGGCGCTCGCCGCGCTGCATTCGGAGAGCTCGGTCGCCGTCGTCCACCTCATCTACCGCAGCAAGCACTACGAGAGCCAGTCGAAGGACTACGAGTTCTCGCGAGCATCCATGCTCGAGCACTGGTCTGCGGGCCTGGCCGACACTCAATCGACGCTCGAGGACCCGCGCTGGCTCGGTCGCGACCGCAGCGCCGAAGGCGTGCACGTATTCGATCTCGCGTCGGACGCACCGAGCGCCTCCAAGACCATCACTCCGACCACCGGCTTCAAGGCCGCCGCACCATCATGAGCAAGCAGCTTCAGGACAAGATCGCCATCATCACCGGCTCGGCCAGCGGCATCGGCAAGGAGATCGCCGACGTCTACGCGGCCGAGGGCGCGAAGGTCGTGATCGCCGACCTCAACATGGCTGCTGCCCAGGCGGCCGCAGACCAGATCAAGGCGACGGGCGCGCAAGCGATGGCCGTGGCCATGGACGTCACGGTCGAAGCGCAGGTCAACGCCGCCGTCGCCGAGGTCGTGAAGGCCTGGGGCGGCGTCGACATCCTGGTGAGCAATGCCGGCATCCAGATCGTCCATGCGGTCGAGGACTTTCCGTTCGCCGAGTGGAAGAAGATGATCGCGATCCACCTCGACGGCGCCTTCCTCACCACCAAGGCCTGCTTGCCGCACATGTACGCCTCGGGCCGCGGCGGCAGCGTCATCTACATGGGCTCGGTGCACTCGAAGGAAGCGTCGATGCTGAAAGCGCCGTACGTCGCCGCCAAGCACGGCCTGATCGGCCTGGCCAAGGTGATCGCCAAGGAAGGCGCCCAGCACAACGTGCGCGCCAACGTGATCTGCCCGGGCTTCGTGCGCACGCCGCTGGTGGAAAAGCAGATCCCGGAGCAGGCCAAGGCACTCGGCATCAGCGAGGACGACGTCATCAAGAAGGTGATGCTGAAGGAGACCGTCGACGGCGAGTTCACGACCGTCGCCGACGTCGCCGCAACGGCACTCTTCTTCGCCGCCTTCCCGAGCAACGCGCTTACCGGCCAGTCGCTGGTCGTGAGCCACGGCTGGTTCATGCAGTAGCCGACGACGTTGCGCCAGCGCGCGCGACGTAGGAGAGCAACCGCGCCGAGGGAGCCTGTCGGCCCACGCGGCGGCGGGCCGCTCGCCTGCCTCTGCGGCCGAACGCGAGCCCTAGGCTCCGAGTCCCGATGCCCGCCTGCGCGGCTCGACTCCACGGAAAGACTGCCATGACGCTCGGAACCATTCTGCTGATCGTGCTGATCCTGATCCTGATCGGCGCGTTGCCGACCTGGGGCCACAGCCGGAGCTGGGGCTATGGCCCGAGCGGCGGTCTCGGACTGGTCCTGCTGATCGTGGTGGTTCTGCTGGTCATGGGCAAGATCTAGCAGCGGAAGTCATCGCGGCAGGGACGCCGCGAGAGCCATCGCGCACGTCCGCCGCTCCGTCTGTACCATGCTCGCGCGAGCCGCGTCCCGCCGGCTCCTGCGATCTCGCCATGGACAGTCTCGATCTCCAGGTTCTCCAGCAAGCCCGCGACTGGCGCGAGCAGGGCCGCGCCGTCTGGCTCGTGAGCGTGATCGAGACCTGGGGCTCGGCGCCGCGCCCGCCCGGCGCGCTGCTGGCGATGCGAGACGATGGCGTCGTCGTCGGCTCGGTCTCCGGCGGCTGCGTCGAGGACGACCTGATCGATCGCGTGAGGAAGGGCGAGCGCGTCGCGACGCCGTCGCTCGTGACCTATGGCGTCAGCAAGGAAGAAGCGGCGCGCTTCGGCCTGCCGTGCGGCGGCAACCTGCGCCTCGTGCAGGAACCGCTCGTCGACACCGCCTGGATCTCCGAGGTGCTCGAGCGTGCCGCGCGCCACGAGCTCGTCGCCCGCGTCGTCGACCTCGAGACCGGCGCGGTCCGCGTCGAGGCGGCACGCCGTGGCGAATCGTTCCGATTCGACGGCAAGACGATGCGCGCCCTCTACGGCCCGCGCTGGCGCATGCTCGTCATCGGCGCCGGCCAGCTCTCGCGCTCGCTCGCGCAGATGGCGCTCGGTCTCGACTTCGAGGTCGTCGTCTGCGACCCGCGCGAGGAATATGGTCTCGCGTGGGACGTTCCCGGCACGACCTTCAGCACCGCGATGCCGGACGACCTCGCCATCGAGATGCGGCTCGATCCGCACACCGCCGTCGTCGCCGTCACGCACGATCCCAAGCTCGACGACCTCGCCCTCCTCGAGGCGCTCAAGTCGCCGGCGTTCTACGTCGGCGCGCTCGGATCGCGCGGCAACACCGCCAAGAGGAAGGAACGGCTGGCGCTGTTCGACCTCAGCTCGGCCGAGATCGAGCGGCTGCACGGCCCGATCGGGCTCGACATCGGCAGCAGGACACCGGCCGAGATCGCCGTCGCGATCCTGGCCGAGGTTGTCGCCGTGAAGAACGGTGTCGCCGTCACGCAGAAGAAGCCGGTCGTGGCCGCGGCCGCCGAGCACTGAACGCGAGCGGCGTGATCCGCTGGCTGAAGGGTCCAGACGATCCCCTGCCCGATCCCGAGGTTGCGCAACCGCGCGACAGCGACGTGCCCGGCCTGCTCGCCGCCGGCGGCGAGCTGACGACGACTCGCCTCGCCGAGGCGTATTCGAAGGGCGTCTTTCCCTGGTACAGCGACGGCAGCCCGATCCTCTGGTGGTCGCCCGACCCGCGCATGGTGCTGCTGCCGGCCGAGTTCAAGCTGAGCCGGTCGCTGAAGAAGACCGTACGCCGCTTCGCCGCGACGCCGTCGTGCGAGCTGCGCATCGACGCCGCCACCGACCGCGTCATCGAACATTGCGCAGGAACGCCGCGCGGCGGCGAGAGCGGCACCTGGATCGTTCCCGAGATGATCGCCGCCTACCAGGCGTGGCACCGCGAGGGCCATGTGCACAGCTTCGAGACCTGGATCGATGGCGAGCTCGTCGGCGGCCTCTATGGCGTCGGCCTCGGCCGCATGTTCTTCGGCGAGTCGATGTTCGCGCACCGGACGGACGCGTCGAAGATCGCGCTCGCCGGACTGGTCGCCTTCTGCCGCGCCAACGGCATCGAGACGATCGACTGCCAGCAGCGGACCTCGCACCTGGCCTCGCTCGGTGGACGAGAGCTCGAGCGGCGTGATTTTCGTCAGCGTCTCGGCACGGCTCTTGCGCAGGTGGATGTTGCGGATTGGTCCTATGATTTGCGCCTGTGGGAGCTGATCGGCGTAACGCAGTCTGCCCTCGAGGACACCCGCCCGTGACCCATCCGAAGGAACTCCCGCTCGCGTCGCTGCAGTTCTACGCCACGGCACCCTATCCGTGCAGCTATCTGCCGGGACGCATGGCGAGGTCGCAGGTGGCGACGCCGAGCCACCTGATCCACGCCGACGCCTACTCGGGCCTCGTCGCCAACGGCTTCCGGCGCAGCGGCATGTTCACCTATCGGCCCTACTGCGACGGCTGCCGCGCCTGCCTGCCGCTGCGCGTGCCGGTCGCGACCTTCGAGCCGACCCGCAGCCAGCGCCGCGCGGTGCGCGCGCACGGAGCGCTCGACGCGCGCGTGCTGCGGCTCGGCTTCGTCGCCGAGCACTACGAGCTCTACCTGCGCTACCAGGCCGGCCGTCACATCGGCGGCGGCATGGACCACGACTCGATCGACCAGTACACCCAGTTCCTGCTGCAAAGCCGCGTCAACTCGCGCCTCGTCGAGTTCCGCGAGCCGAGCGCGGACGGCCTCGGCGCGCTGAAGATGGTCTCGATCCTCGACATCCTGAACGACGGCCTGTCTGCCGTCTACACCTTCTTCGAGCCCGAGCCGAAGACGAGCTACGGCACCTACAACGTGCTCTGGCAGATCGAGCAGACGCGGCAGCTCGGCCTGCCCCACGTCTACCTCGGCTACTGGATCGACGGCAGCGGCAAGATGGCCTACAAGGCCCAGTTCGGCCCGCACGAGCTGCTCGTCGGCGGCGAGTGGCGCCCGGCCACGGCGGAGCGGGACTGACGCCATGGAGTTCGACGTCACGCGCGAACAATGGGTCGAGCGCTTCGCGATGCACCTGAGCCAGCTCGAGATCGGCGCCGAGCCCGCGGACTTCGCGACCCTCGCCCAGCGCCTCTTCGCCACGCGCGGCCACCTCGATCCGGTGATGGCGGCCGACGACGAGTTCGCGACCCGGCTGCAGGCGGGCTCGCGCACCGGCGCCGTGGCCCACGACCCGCAAGCCGAATCGCGATTCGAGCGCACCGAGCGCATCCCGGTCGAGCGCCTGATGACAGCCGGCGAATACGTGCGCGACACCGACGAGTGGATCGCCCGCTGCCTCGCCCGCGTCCTCGAGCTCGATCCGATCATCAAGGCCGACGAGGCGCGCCGGTCGGTCATCGAGCTCGCCGGGCTCGAGCGCTGGCGCCTGATGAAGCCCGAGGCGGCCGCCGAGCAGCTCTACACGCCGATCCGGCCGGGTCGCTGATCGTCTCGATGTCGTGACGGTTGCCCGCCGGCGCACGGCAAAATCGGCACGATGCATCCACGCCTCGCCTTCCTGATCCTGCCCTACACGCGCACCGAGCTTCCGGGCTGGTCGCGGGTGATGCGGATGTTCGGCTTCGGCACCGCGCTCGGCGGCGCCAAGCCGATGGGACCCGCCTGGAAGCTGATGCCGAAGGCGATCCTGCGCGGCAAGTGGCACGGCTTCAAGATGAAGCTCGACCGCTCCGACTGGGCTCAGTGCTCGACCTGGTTCCTCGGCCGCTACTGCGAGCTCGGCGTCCAGCGCACGCTCGACCAGCTGCTGCGCGAGGGCGACACGATGATCGACATCGGCGCCAACATCGGCATGATCGCGCTGCACGCGCGCTCGCTCGTCGGCAAGACCGGTCGCGTGGTCTGCTTCGAGCCCAATCCGGAATGCGCGGATGCGGTCGAGGAGCACATGAAGATGAACGACATTCGGAACGTCGAAGTCCGGCGTTGCGCGCTCGCCGCCCAGCCGGGCACGCTGACGTTGAACCTCACGTCCGAGCACACCGGCACCGCGACGCTGGCGCCCGTCTCGGGCTCGCTCAAGGCGATCCAGGTCGCGGTCCGCGTCGGCGACGACGAGCTGGAGGGAATCGCGCCGAAGGTGATCAAGATCGACGTCGAGGGCTTCGAGCTGCGGGTGCTGCAGGGCCTGCGCAAGACGTTGGCCAGGCACAAGCCCTTCCTCATCACGGAGCTGGTCGACGACCACCTGACGCGCGCCGGCACCAGCGCCGACGAGGTCCACGAGTTCCTGCAGGAACTCGGCTACATGCCATACGGCATCGACACCAGGCGCTCGCCGATCCGGCACGACGTCGTGCTGCAGCCGCGCTCGGCGCCGTCCGCCGAGTTCTCCGACTGGCTCTGGAAGTGACGGGGAGCGTCGCCGCGTCGCAGCGAGTCCTCTTCTGGTCCTGCATCGTCGCGATCGCCTGCGTCTGGTTCGGGACGCTCGACGCACGCCACCTGCTGCGCAGCGACGAAGGCCGCTACGCCGAGATCGCGCGCGAGATGGTCGCCACCGGCGACTGGGTGACGATCCGCTACAACGGCGTCAAGTACTTCGAGAAGCCGCCGTTCCAGATGTGGATGACGGCGCTGGCGTACGAAGGCTTCGGCGTCGGCGAGTGGCAGGCGCGGCTCTGGGTCGCCGTCAGCGGCGCGCTCGGCATCGCCATGACGATGGTCGCGGCGCGGCGCTGGTTCGGCCCGACGATCGCCGTGCTCTCGGGCGCGGTGCTGCTGGCCGCGCCGGGATGGAACCTCGGCAGCCACTTCAACTCGCTCGACATGGGCGTCTCGGGCGCGCTCGCCTGCGTGCTCGCCAGCGTGCTGATGGCGCAGCATCCGTCGGCCACGCCCGCGGCGCGGCGCCTCTGGATGTGGTTCGCCTGGGGTTCGATGGCGATCGCGGTGCTGACCAAGGGGCTCATCGGCATCGCCCTGCCCGGGCTGGTCCTCGTCGTCTACACCGCGGTCGCGCGCGACTTCGCGATCTGGCGGCGCATCCATCTCGCGAGCGGCGCGCTGCTGATGCTCGTGGTCGCGGCGCCGTGGTTCGTGCTGATCTCGTCGCGCAATCCCGAGTTCCTGCGCTTCTTCTTCATCCACGAGCATTTCCAGCGCTACCTCTCGACCGTGCATCTGCGCGACGGGCCGTGGTGGTACTTCATCCCGCTCGTCGTGGGCGGCTTCCTGCCGTGGATCGCGCTCTTTCCCCGCATGGCGGCGGCGGTTCGCGGCGAGTCGCGCAGCGCCGGCTTCCGGCCGGTGCTGCTGCTGGCGATCTGGGCCGGGGCGATCTTTCTCTTCTTCAGCGCGTCGAGCTCGAAGCTGCCGGGCTACATCCTGCCGGTCTTCCCCGCGCTCGCCGTGCTCGCAGCCGTCGCCCTCGACAGGCTGACGCCGACGCAATGGCGCCGTCACCTCGGCGGCGCGATCGTGGTCGTCGCCGCGCTGCTGGTCGCGACGCCGTTCGCCGAGCGCTTCGCCACGACGGCGACGCAGGCCGCGAGCTACAGAAGCTTCGCGACGTGGCTCGCGATCGGCTGCGCGCTCGCGCTCGTCGGCCTCGCCGTCGCCTGGCGGCTGAACATGGGCGATCCGCGCCGCAGCATGGTCGTCTACGCGATCGCGCTCTTCCTGATGGCGTCGGCGACGCTGCGCGGCCACGAGGCGTTCGGGCGCAACAGCTCGGGCGCCGATCTCGTGCCGGCGATCGAGGCGATGGCCGGACCCGAGGTGCCGCTCTATTCGGTCCGCATGCTCGACCACACGTTGCCCTTCTACCTGCGGCGCACGCCGGTCATGGTCGACGTCACCGACGAGCTCGAATTCGGCCTGGCCCGGGAGCCCGGACAATCGCTGCCGACGCTCGCCGCCTTCGAGCAGCGCTGGAGCTCGGGGCAGAGGGCGCTGGCGCTGATGTCGCACGAGACCTTCGCGACATTGCGCGAGCGCCACCTGCCGATGACGCCGGTCGCCGAGGACGACCGGCGCGTCGTCGTCGCCAACTTCGAAAGTCCACGCCGATGACACTGAGCACCTTCTTCTTCCTCCTCACCGGCGTGCTCCTCAACGCCGGCGCACAGCTGCTGCTGAAGGCCGGCGTGAGGCCGCTCGGCGCGCTCAGCATCGAAGCCTCGACGCTAGTCGCGACCGGCGCGCGCGTGCTGACGCAGTGGCCGATCCTCGCCGGGCTCGCGTGCTACGTGATCAGCGTCGGCGTGTGGCTGGTGGCGCTGTCGCGGGTCGAGGTCTCGCTCGCCTATCCGATGCTCTCGCTCGGCTACGTCGTCAACGCCGTCGCCGCGTACTGGCTGTTCGGAGAGGCCCTCGGCCCGATGCGCTGCGCCGGCATCGCCATCATTCTGGTCGGCGTCTTCGTGATCGCCCGCACCTGACGTCGCAGCCATGTCCGAACGCCCTTTCCTGCCCTTCGCCAAGCCGGTCATCGATGCGGCGACGATCGCCGCCGTCGGCGAGGTGCTCGCCTCCGGCTGGATCACCTCCGGCCCGAAGATGCGCGAGTTCGAGGCGCGTCTGTCGACGCTCTTCGGCGGCCGGCCGGTGCGCTCCTTCGCCAACGGCACGGCGACGATGGAGGTGGCTCTGCGCATCGCCGGCATCGGCCCGGGCGACGAGGTCATCACGACGCCGATCACCTGGGTCGCGACCGCCAACGTCGTCCTCGCGGTCGGTGCGCGGCCGGTCTTCGTCGATGTCGACCCGCGCACGCGCAACCTCGACCTCGACGCGGTCGAGGCCGCGATCACGCCGCGCACGCGCGCCCTGATGCCGGTCTATCTTTCCGGTCTGCCGGTCGACATGGACCGGCTCTACGCGATCGCGAAGCGCCACGACCTGCGCGTGATCGAGGACGCGGCGCAGGCGATCGACTCGCGCTGGAACGGAGCGCGCATCGGCAGCTTCGGCGATCTCGTCAGCATCAGCTTCCAGGCCAACAAGAACATCACCTGCGCCGAAGGCGGCTGCCTGGTGATGAACACCGAGGCCGAAGCCGAGCGCGCCGAGCGACTGCGCCTGCAAGGCGTCGTCCGCTCGGGCGAGGACGGCATGGAAGTCGCCGAGCCCGGCGGCAAGTTCAACCTCACCGACATCAACGCGACCATCGGCCTGCACCAGCTCGACGGCCTCGACGAGGTGACACGCCGTCGCGCAGGGCTCGCCGAGCGCTACTTCGCCGCAGCCGAGCGCGCGGGTCTCGCGTCGCTCGGCATCGAGCTGCCGCGGCCGCTCGCGCGCGCCGGCGCGACGACGAACTGGCACATGTTCCAGGTCGTCCTGCCGACGGATCGGCTGCGCGGCGGCCGAGCCGCGGTCATGGCGGGGCTGCGCGCTGCGGGCATCGGCACCGGCGTGCACTATCCGGCCATGCACACCTTCGCTCTCTACCGCAGCCTCGGCTGGCGCGACGGCATGCTGCCGCACGCCGAGCGCATCGGCCGCGGCATCCTGACGCTGCCGCTCTACCCGAGCCTGGCCGACGACGACGTCGAGCGCGTCTGCACGATCCTCGCCAGCACCTGCCGGAGCCTCTTCACGTGATCTCGCCCATCCTGTCGATCGTCATCCCGGTCTACAACGAGGAGGACGTGCTCGCGGCGCTGTTCGCGCGGCTCTATCCGGTGCTCGATGCCATCGGCGAGCCCTACGAGATCATCTTCGTCAACGACGGCAGCGTCGACCGCTCGGCGCAGTTGCTCGCCGACCAGTTCCGCGCCCGGCCCGACGTCACCCGCGTCGTTCTCTTCAACGGCAACTTCGGCCAGCACATGGCGATCCTCGCCGGCTTCGAGCATGTGCGCGGACAGATCGCGATCACGCTCGACGCCGACCTGCAGAACCCGCCGGAGGAGATCCCGAAGCTCGTCGCCGCGATCCGCGCCGGGCACGACTACGTCGGCACCTTCCGCCACGCGCGTCAGGACAGCACCTTCCGACGCGTCGCGTCGCGCATGATGAACGCGATCCGCGAGCGCACGACGCGGATCCACATGACCGACCAGGGCTGCATGCTCTGCGCCTACGACCGCGCGCTGATCGACACGATCAACGCCTGCCAGGAGGTGAACACCTTCATCCCCGCGCTGGCCTACACCTTCGCGGCGCATCCGACCGAGATCGAGGTCAGCCACGAGGCGCGCTTCGCGGGCGAATCGAAGTATTCGCTCTACAGCCTGATCCGCCTGAACTTCGACCTCGTCACGGGCTTTTCGACCGTGCCGCTGCAGCTGTTCTCGCTCATCGGCACCGTGCTGGCGCTGGCCTCGGGCGCGCTCTTCATCCTGCTCGTCGTGCGACGCTTCCTGTTAGGCGCCGAGGTCGAAGGCGTGTTCACGCTCTTCGCGCTCCAGTTCTTCCTCACGGGGATCATGCTGTTCGGCGTCGGCCTGATGGGCGAGTACGTCGGCCGGATCCAGCAGGAAGTGCGGCGCCGGCCGCGCTACCGGATCAGCGCGGTGCTCGAGAAGACCGCGCCAACGGACACGCTGCGGACGCTGCCCGAGTCGGTCAGGGCGAGATGAGAGCCGTCGTCTTCGCGTACTCGAACGTCGGCGACCGGTGCCTGCGCGTGCTGCGCGCGCGCGGCATCGAGGTCGCGCTCGTCGTGACGCACCGCGACCATCCGGGCGAGACGGTCTGGTTCGAGCGCGTCGCCGACACCGCCGCCGAGCTCGGCCTGCCGTGCGTCTACGACGACGATCCCGCGTGGCAAGCCGCCGTCGAACGCGCCCGCGCCGACGTCATGTTCTCGTTCTACTTCCGCTCGATGCTGCCGATGCGCGTGCTCGGCCTCGCACCGCGCGGCGCCTTCAACATGCACGGCTCGCTGCTGCCGCGCTTTCGCGGCCGCGCGCCGACGAACTGGGCGGTGCTGAAGGGCGAGATCGAGACCGGCGCCACGTTGCACGAGATGGTCGCCAAGGCCGACGCCGGCAGGATCGTCGACCAGCAGGCGGTGCCGATCCTGCCCGACGACACGGCGCGCCAGGTCTTCGACAAGGTCACGGTCGCGGCGGAGATGGTGCTCTGGCGCAGCCTGCCGGCGATCGTCGCGGGCGAGATCGCGTGGCGCGACAACGACCTCGCGCGCGGCGACTACTTCGGCGGCCGTCGCCCGGAAGACGGCCGCATCGACTGGAGCCGGCCGGCGGCCGAGGTCTACAACCTCGTGCGCGCCGTCGCGCCGCCGTATCCGGGCGCGTTCACCGAGGTCGGCGGCGCGCGCCTCGTCGTCGCGAAAGCGCGTCTTGCCGGAGACAGCCGCGCGCAAGCAGCGACACTCGCACCCGGACTGCACGTCGTCGACTTGGCCATCGTCGGCGTCTGCGGCGACGGCGGGCGGATCATCATCCACGAGCTCCTGGGCAACGGCCGGAG
>JAYTHL010000414.1:0-3417 GCA_043732605.1 Rhizobacter sp.
CAGGAACGCGGCCGCGTCGACCGGCTGCGGCAGCGGTCCGCAGGTGCGGCAGCCGGCGGGTCCGCCGCCGGGCGATCGCCCGTCGTGCAGCAGCTGGTCGAATTCCTCGGCGACGAACTCTCGCGCCTCGCCGAGCCGGTCGAGCAGGGCGCAGCTGCCGAGCGCGCCGTCGGGCTCCAGGCTCGACGCGATCCACGCGAGGTCGCCGTCCTGCGTCGGCAGGACGTGCGTCTGCTGGTCGTCGAGGTACTGGATGCGGTGCTCGATCCGGCGCAGCAGCGTGTAGGCAGCGGCCAGCCGCTCGGCGCTGGCGCGCCGCATCAGGCCGCCGGCGGCGAGCTTGTCAAGCGCCTTGAGGGTCGAGCGCGTGCGGATCTCGGGAAACTGGCCGCCGCGCACGACGAGCAGCAGCTGGACGATGAACTCGATCTCGCGGATGCCGCCGCGCGAGAGCTTGACGTCGTTGGCGCGCTCGGGCCGGCCGGCGGCGCGGCGCTGCGCTTCCTCGCGCACCTTGACGTGGAGCTGGCGCAATCCTTCGAACACGCCGTAGTCGAGGTAGCGCCGGTAGACGAAGGCGGTGACGAGCGATCGCAGCGCGATCGCGCGACCGCTCTCGACGCTGGCGCGCGGCGCGACGACGCGGCTCTTCAGCCAGGCGAAACGCTCCCATTCGCGGCCGTGCGCCTGCAGATACTCTTCGAGCATCGCCATGCTGACGACCGGCGGGCCGGAGTTGCCGTTCGGCCTGAGCGCCAGGTCGACGCGGAACACGAAGCCGTCTTCGGTGACTTCGCCGATCAGCGTGTAGAGGCTGCGCGCGACGTGCGAGAAGTACTCGTGGGCGCTGATCGACTCGCTGCCGTCGGTGTGGCCGTCGCCTTCGTAGATATAGATCAGGTCGATGTCGGACGAGACGTTGAGCTCGCGCGCCCCGAGCTTGCCCATGCCGACGATCCAGAAGTCGATGCGGTTGTCGTCGGCGTCGCGCGGCACGCCGAAGCGCGTGTCCAGCTCGGTCTGCGTGCGTGCGAGCGCGATCTCGAGCGTCGCCTCGGCGAGGTCGGTCATCGTCCGTGTGATGTCGGCAAGCGTCGCCTCCTGCTCGACGTCGAGCACCGCGAGCCGTTCGAGCGTGAGCTGGCGGGTGACGCGCAGGGCGCTCGCGAGAGTTGCGCCGCGCCGCAGAAGTTGCTCGACCAGCGCGATCATCTCGGCGCGGTCGGGCAGGCCGCCGGGAAGCAATGAGAGCTCGGCCTCGTAGCGGCGCCGGATGCGCTGGACGAAGCGGCTGTGGGCCGCTAGCGCGCGTTCCCGGACCGGCGGTGTTACAGCGTGTGACAGAGGAGCGAGCGCAGCGCCGACGTGCTGGGAACCCATCGATCCGCCCGGGGCTGTGCTAGATTGAACCGACCGGCGCGAGGCGTCGATGCAGCCTCGGTCGCGATGCGATGCGCGCGACGGCCCGTCGATTGCAATGACGACGCTTGGCCGTCCGGTGCAACGCTGTCTTCATGTCTTCGAATCCGCCTCCCGGTGCCGCCGGCCCTTCTCCTCGCCGCGCCCTGAGCAGGCGATTCGCGCCGGTGCGATGGGCGGTGCGAGCCGTGCTCTGGCTGCTGTTCGCGATGTGGGCGATCCTGTTGGTGGGTTGGCTCTCACTTCACTGGCTGATTCTGCCGCACATCGAGGAATGGCGCGCTCCCATCGAGGCCCATGCCAGCAGCATGCTCGGCACGAGCGTGAAGATCGGCGCGATCTCGGCGCGCTCGAGCGGCTGGGTGCCGGCGCTCGAACTGAGCGACGTCCAGGTGCTCGACGCGGAGAAGCGCGTCGCGATCACCTTGCCGCACGTGTTCGCCTCGCTCTCGCCGCGCACCGTGCTCGCACTCGAGCCGCGCTTCGCGCAGCTGCTCATCGACGGCGCGAGCCTCGACATCCGGCGCGACAAGAGCGGCCGGATCCGCGTCGGCGGCCTCGACGTCGCCGGCGGTGGCGGCGTCCGCGACGACGATGCCGCCGCCGACTGGTTCTTCCGCCAGCACGAGTTCGTGATCCGCAACGGCATGCTGCGCTGGATCGACGAATCGCGCGACGCGCCGCCGCTCGTGCTCGGCAACGTCGAGCTGATCGTGCGCAACGGCCTGCGCGAGCACGACCTGCGCATCGACGCGACGCCGCCCGAAGGCTGGGGCGAGCGCTTCAGCGTGCGCGGTCGCTTCTCGCAGGCGCTCTTCGCCAAGAGCGGCGACTGGCGCCACTGGACGGGCAGCATCTACGCCGATCTGCCGCGCGCCGACCTGAGCGAGCTCAAGCGCCGCGTTGCGCTGCCCTTCGAGCTGAGCGAGGGCGACGGCGCGATGCGCGGCTGGTTCGAGATCGACGACGGCCAGCCGACCAAGGCCTCGGTCGAGCTCGCGCTGCGCGCCGTCGCGCTGCGGCTCGATCCGCACGTCGAGCCGCTCGCGTTCGAGCAGATCGCCGGCCGCATCGATGCGGAGAAGAAGGACGACCGCATCACCGTCGCCGTGCACCGCTTCGGCTTTCGCACCGGCGACGGCCTGACGTGGCCGCAAGGCGACATGACGATCGCCTGGCGCCGGAGCGATGCCGGCGAGGTGACCGGCGGCGATCTCGAGGCCGATCGCCTCGATGTCGGCGTCATGGCCGAGATCGCGACCCGCGTGCCGCTCGGCACGGCCTTGCGCGAGCTGCTCGCCGACATCCGGCCGCGTGGTGCGATCAGCGAGCTGCGCACGCACTGGGACGGCCCGCTCGACGCGCCGACGCGCTACCGCGTCCGCGGATTGCTCAGCGAGCTCGCGCTGACGGCCCGGCCGTCGTCGCGCGCGGCCGACGCGATCGGCCGGCCGGGCCTGCAGAACGCCTCGCTGCAGCTCGACGCGAGCGAGACCGGCGGCCAGGCGCAGATCGCGATCCGCGCCGGGCGGATCGACCTGCCCGGCGTGCTCCAGGACCCGGTGTTGCCGCTCGACAGGCTCGACGCGAAGATCAGCTGGAAGATCGAGCCCGCCAAGGCCGGCGCGGCCGAGAAAGTGACCGTCAAGGTCGGACCCGCGAGCTTTGCCAACGCCGATGCCAAGGGCGAGCTGAGCGCGACCTGGCGCGCCGGCAGCGGCACGGGCACCGGCCGCGGCGGCCGCTATCCGGGCGAGCTCGAGCTCGACGGCAAGCTCGTCGATCTGGCGGCCGTGCGCGTGGCGCGCTACCTGCCCCTCGGCCTGCCCGACGACGTGCGCGGCTACACCGCCCGATCGGTCCGTGCCGGCACGGTCCCGAGCGCGACCTTTCGCATCCGCGGCGACCTGTCCGACTTCCCTTTCCACGATCCGAAGGTCGCGCGCGATGGCGAGTTCCACGTCGCCGCCAAGATCGACGGCCTGACGTTCGCGTATG
>JAYTHL010000415.1:0-11087 GCA_043732605.1 Rhizobacter sp.
ACCACGGCATCGTCAACGTCTGCTCCGGAAAGCCGATCACGGTGCGCGCACTGGTCGAGTCGTGGCTTGCCGAGCACGCCAAGTCGATCGCGCTCGATCTCGGCCGCTATCCGTATCCCGCCCACGAGCCGATGGCGTTCTGGGGCGACGACACCAAGCTGAGGCAATGCCTTCGGGCAACGATGCACTGATGGGCGCGACGTTTCGCGAGGTCTATCGCGCCGAGCAGCTGCCGGTGCTGCAGAACCGCATGTTCGCGACCGCGCAAGCGGCGCGCGACTGCGCGCGCGGCGACGTCGTCCTCGTCCAGTCGCTCGACACCGGCCTCGTCTTCAACCAGGCGTTCCGGCCCGAGCTCGTCGACTACGACGCCGACTACCAGAACGAGCAGGGCCTGAGCGGCGCGTTCGCGCGCCACCTCGATGCGGTGCTCGATGTGATGCGCAGGCACTTCGCCGGCCAGAGCCTGGTCGAGGTCGGCTGCGGCAAGGGCCTCTTCCTCGAGCGGCTGCTCGCCGCCGGCTTCGACGTCACCGGGCTCGATCCGACCTACGAAGGCTCGAACCCGCGCGTCATCAAGGAGTTCTTCACGCCCGCGATCGGCATCCGCGCCGACGGCCTGGTGCTGCGCCATGTGCTCGAGCACGTGCCCGATCCGGTCGCCTTCCTGGCCGGCCTGCGCGAGGCCAACGGCGGCGGCGGCAGGATCTACATCGAGGTGCCGTGCCTCGACTGGATCGCGCAGCACCGCGCCTGGTTCGACATCTTCTACGAGCACGTCAACTACTTTCGGCTCGCCGATTTCGAGCGCATGTTCGGCGCGGTGCACGAAGCCCGTCATTCGTTCGCGGGGCAGTACCTCTCCGTCGTCGCCGATCTCGCGACGCTGCGGCCGCCGCGTCGGCCGCCAAGCGACACGTTCGCGCTGCCCGACGACTTCATGGCAGCGATCAACGTGAGCCGCGAACGCCTCTCGGCTCGCGACGCCGGCGCCGCGATCTGGGGCGGCGCGTCGAAGGGCGTGATCTTCGCGCTCTTCATGGAGCGCGCCGGCGTCGCCGTCGACACGGTGATCGACATCAACCCGGCCAAGCAGGGCCGTCATCTCGCGGCGACGGGCCTGCGCGTGCAGTCGCCCGACGAGGCGATGGCGCACCTGGCGCCGGGCGCCGACGTGTTCGTGATGAACAGCAACTACCTGCAGGAGATCGAGGCCATGACGGCGCATCGATTCCACTGCGTGCCGATCGACCAAGGGAGCCTTGCATGAATGAATTCGAGCGCGAAGTCGCCGACCGGGTGGCCGCCAACGCGACCGATCTGCCGCTCCAGACCGCGGCGGCCGAGTTCATGAAAGCCTCGATCGGTGCGAAGTACTCGTACAACTTCTCGTGGCTCGGCCGGCCGGTGATCCAGTACCCGCAGGACATCGTCGCGATGCAGGAGCTGATCTGGACGCTGCAGCCCGAGCTCATCATCGAGACCGGCATCGCCCATGGCGGCTCGCTGATCTTCTCGGCCTCGATGCTCGAGCTCAACGCGGCCTGCGGCGGGCCGGCCGATGCGAAGGTCGTCGGCGTCGACATCGACATCCGCGCCCACAACAGGAAGGCGATCGAGGCGCATCCGATGTTCCGCCGGATCACGATGGTCGAGGGCTCGAGCGTCGCGCCGGCGGTCGTCGACGCGGTGCGCGCGATGGCCGCTGGCAAGAAGAGCGTGTTCGTCTGCCTCGACAGCAACCACACCCACGAGCACGTGCTCGCCGAGCTCGAAGCGTATGCGCCGATGACGACCGTCGGCAGCTACTGCGTCGTCTTCGACACCATCGTCGAGGACCTGCCCGAGGTGCTCAGCTTCGAACGGCCCTGGGGCCCGGGCGACAACCCGAAGACGGCGGCACGGCGCTACCTCGCCGACCATCCGGAGTTCGAGATCGACCACCGCGTCGACGCCAAGATCCTCATCGGCGTCGCGCCGCACGGCTATCTCCGGCGTGTCCGTTGAGCCGACCGCGCCGGGCGAGGGCGGGCTGGTCTACGCCTGCCTGACCCACGTCCCGCTCACGCTCGATTTCCCGTCGTGGGTCGTGCCGATCTGCCTCGGTGCGGCGCAGCACCACGGCGCGCTGAACCTGCGCGACCTCGCGCCGGAGTGGGACCGGCACCATCCGCAGCTCGGCTCGACGGCCGGCGCGTTCGCGCTCGGCCGTCTCGTGCGCGAACGTTTCCCCAATGCGACGCGCGTCGGCATCTGCCAGTACCGCAAGTTCGTGTCGAAGGAGCGGATCAGTGGCGTGCGCGACCCGCGCTACCGCGTCATGGACGTCGTGCCGAAGTCGATGCTCGACGGACCGCGTCTCGGCGCGGTGCTCTGGCCCGGCGACGCGCAGTTCCTCGTGACCGCGCCGCGCCGCTTCACGCGCGTGCCGTGGCACCGCCGTGCCTACCTGAAGGAATATGCACGCGACCACTGCGTCGAGGACTTCCTCCGCTTCACCGGCGAAGCCGTCGACCAAGGCGTGCTCGACCGGCGCGAGGTGCTCGACTTCTTCCGCGAGGACGTGATCGTTCCCGGCGGTGTCGAGCTCGGCGTCTATCCGGCGTCGTTCTGGCTCGCCAGCACCGAGAGCATCGAGCGCGTCGTTCGGGCCTGCGTCGCGCGCCACGCGACCGTGCGCGACGGTTACCAGGCGCGACTCTGGTCGTTCTGCTCGGAACGGCTCGGGAGCTGGCTGCTGCTGAAGCGCTTGCGCGCCGAGGTCGCGTCGCAGGCCGGAAGCGGCATCGAGTGCGTGTCCCGCGCGCGCTGGTCGAATCGCTTCTGCGGCCAGCTCAATCTCGTCACCGAAGGCGACGCGCACGCCGGCTACACCGGCGGCGTCTGACTCAAAGATAGCGCGCGTCGCTCCACGCGCCGCCGTCGCGCAGCATGTGCATCGCATAGCCGTGCGCCGAACGCTCGGCATCGACCCAGCGACGCGCGAGCGACATGCGCTCGGCCTTGAAGCGCTTTCTCGCCAGCCAGCCCATGCCGACGCGCGAGTAGAAATAGTCGCGGTCGCCGAGGTCCTTCTGGCCGGTCTCGAGCTTGATCGCCTTCTGCGTGATCGAGCCGAAGTGATGGAGCAGCGCATCACCGACGGTGCCGACAGGAACGTGGTGGCGCTTGCAGCGCACGAGGTACTCGACGTCCTCGCGGCCGCCGAGGCGACGGTCGGTGTCGGGAAAGCCGATCGCCTCGAAGACCTTGCGCCGCACCGCGAAGCACACGCCGTGGAACCAGCCCGGCCGCAGCGTCCCGGCCATTGCCTTCACGAATGCCGCCGAGTGCGCATCGAAGTCGTAGTCGAGCGCGCCTTCGGCCAGCGCCGGGCTGACGACATCGAGGCCGTGCTTGTCCGCGGCTGCGAGCATCGCGTCCATCGCACCGTCGCTGACGAGCACGTCGTTGTTGAGGAGCACGGTCCAGTCGCTGCCTGCGGTCTGGGCGAGGAGAGCGCCTTGCGTCCATGCGCCGCCGCAGCCGAGGTTGACGGCGTTCCTCACGGAGCGGATCTCCGGATGCGCTGCGAGCCAGCCCGGCGTGCCGTCGCTGCTGCCGTTGTCGATGACCAGGATCGCTTCGGCCGGCGTGCCGTGATCGAGCAGGCTCTTCGCGCACTGCTCGGTGTAGCGAAGCTCGTTCAGGACGGGGATGACGACCGTGTAGCGCATCGGCTCGCGTGGCTCAGGCCTTCTTCTCGCGCGGCACGCGGCCCATCAGATAGAACTCGTCGTTCGGCCGCATCGAGCTGACGTTGGCGATTCGGTTCGACAGACCGAAGAGGCCGGTGATCGCGGCGATGTCCCACGCGTCGTCGGCCGAGAAGCCGTGCTCGGCGAGCGCCGCGAAGTCGGCATCGCCGACCTCGTGCGACGCGAGCGCGACCTTCATCGCGAAGTCGAGCATCGCCTTCTGGCGCGGCGTGATGTCGGCCTTCAGGTGGTTGACCGCGACCTGGTCGGCGACGAGCGGATTCTTCTCGTAGATGCGCAGCAGCGCGCCGTGGGCGACGACGCAGTAAAGGCACCGGTTCGCGCCGCTGGTCGCGACGATGATCATCTCCTTCTCGCCCTTGGTCAGGCCCGAGTCGCGCAGCAGCAGTGCGTCGTGGTACGCGAAGAAGGCGCGGAACTCGTCGGGCCGGTGCGCCAGGCCGAGGAAGACGTTGGGGACGAAGCCGGCTTTCTCCTGGACGTCGAGGATCGTCTGGCGCACGTCGGCGGGGAGGTCGGCCAGCGCGGGCACCGGATAGCGGCTGATCGGTTTGGCGGCGGTCGTTGCCGTCGGCGAAGAGGTCTGGCTCATCGTTCAGCTCCTGAATTGCAGCGCGTGCAGCCGCGCGTAGAGGCCGCCCCTGGCGATCAGATCGGCGTGCGTGCCCGACTCGACGACCCGGCCCGCGTCGACGACGACGATCCGGTCGGCGTGCTCGATCGTCGAGAGCCGGTGCGCGATCACCAGGCTCGTGCGGCCTTTCATCAGCCGCTCGAGCGCCTGCTGCACGAGCCGCTCCGACTCCGAGTCGAGGGCCGAGGTGGCCTCGTCGAGGATCAGGATCGGCGCGTCCTTGTAGATCGCCCGCGCGATCGCCAGGCGCTGGCGCTGGCCGCCCGAGAACTCGGTCGCGTTGTGGCCGACGACGCTGTCGAGCCCCTTGGGCAGGGACTCCGCGAAGTCGAGGAGGTTCGCCGCTGCGAGCGCGCTGCGCACCCGGGCGCGGTCGGCCGAGCCGTCGGCGTTGCCGCTCGCGCCGAGCGAGACGTTGGCGGCGACGGTGTCGTTGAAGAGCACGACGTCCTGGCTGACGAGAGCGAACTGGCGCCGCAGAGCCGTGACATTCCACTCGACCAGTGGCCGGCCGTCGAGCAGCAGCGTGCCCGAGGTCGGCTCGATGAAGCGCGGCAGGAGGTTGACGAGTGTCGTCTTGCCTGCCCCCGACGGCCCGACGAGCGCCACCGTCTCGCCGGCGCGCAGCTCGAGCGAGACGCGGTCGAGAGCTGGCGCCTGCTCGGCGCGGTAGCGCAGCGTCACATCGCGCAGCTCGATGTGGCCCGTGCTCTTGCCCGGATCGAAGCTGCCGCCGGTCTCGGGACGCGTGGTGTCGATCAGGTTGACGCCCTTGTCGAGGGCGGCGAGGCCGCGGGTGATCGGGCCGGCCAGCTCAGACAGATGCTTCATCGGCGGCACGAGCTGGAGCATGGCGACGATGAAGGCGACGAAGCCGCCCACCGACGTGCCGCTCCGGCCGCTCTGCCAGAGTGCGGCGACGATCACGGCTGCGAGCGCGATCGAGGCCATCACCTGCGTGATCGGCGAGCCCAGCGAGGCGGCGATGATCGACTTCATCGACAGCCGCCTCAGCTCGTGGCTGACGCGCTCGAAGCGCGCGGCCTGCGACGGCTCGGCGCCGTGCAGGCGCACGCTGCGCCAGGCGAGCACGTTTTCCTCGACGACGTAGGCGAGCTCGTCGGTCGAGTGCTGGCCTTCGACGGCGAGCCGGTGCAGGCGGCGGCTGAACTTCCTCATCACCAGCGCGACGGCCGGCAGCAGGACGGCGACGAAGAGCGTGAGCTGCCAGTTGAGCCAGACGAGATAGCCGAGCAATGCGGCGAAGCGGAGCGAGTCGCCGACCAGGCTCTGCAGCGAATAGACGAGCTGGCCGGCGCCGTTCTGGACCTCGAAGGTCAGGGTGTTGACGAGCGAGCTCGCCGTGTTGCGCGCGAACAGGATCGGCTCGGCGTCGAGGACGCGGCGGAACATCGCCCGGCGCATCGTCTGCGTGCCGCGGTTCGCGGCCCAGGCCAGCCCGTACTGCGACAGGAAGCCGGCCAGGCCGCGGATCACGGTCAGGCCGACGATGGCGACCGGCACCATCCAGAGCGGGATCGCGCTCTTGTTCATGCCGTCGTCGAGCAGCACCTTCAACAGCGCGGGGATCGCCGGCTCGGTCGCCGCCGCGACGAGCGCACCGACGACCGCGAGCACGAAGCCGCGCCGGCAGTCGGCGAAGTAGGGCCAGATGCGTTCCAGGCGCTGGCGGAGCGTACGATCCGCGACCGCCGTCGCACTCGTGTCGGCGGCCGGCGGGGTTGCGGCGTTCGAAGTGGATGCGTCGATGTCGGGCACCGGCGTTGCCACCGCCGGAGCAGCGCGATCATTCATGCAGGGAACTCCGGACGCCCCGGCGGACTCTGCATGAACATGAGCTTCACGTATTTGTAGTAGGCATACTCCGCGTTGTAGATTGCAAGCATCAATCCGTGCCGACCGTCGAGGAATCCCAGCTTCAGCAGATACGTGCGAACGAAGGCGAACAGCCCGTGCGCGATCGCCTTCGCCAGACTCCCGGTGCGCCCGCGCGCCTGCATGTCGCGGGCGCTGCCGCTCGAGTAGCGGTCGAGCTTCTCGAGCACGTCGTGGACGTCGGGATAGCTGTGGTGGACCAGGCTCGTGGCGAGATCGCCGACGGGCCCGTCGACCGTCATGTGGGCATGCAGGAAATCATCGGTGAAGCCCGAGGTCGCGCGCCGGCCGAGCCGCAGGGTGCGGTCGGGGCGCCAGCCGCCGTGGTGCATCACCTTGCCGCAGAACTCCGACCAGCGCGGCAGGCGGTAGCCGTCGAACGCGTCGCTCGCGATCGCGGCGACGATCTCGGCCTGCAGCTCCGGCGTGATGCGCTCGTCGGCATCGAGCGAGAGCACCCAGTCGCTCGTCGCCATCGCGAAGCCGCGTGCCACCTGCAGGCCGTAGCCCGGCCAGTCGGTGACCGCGACGCGAGCGCCGGCTGCCTCGGCGATCTGCGCCGTGCGGTCGCTGCTGCCGGAATCGAGCACCAGCACTTCGTCTGCGAACGACGCGCTGGCGACGCAATCGGCGATGCGCGCGGCCTCGTTCCTGGCGACGATGACCACGGCGAGCGAAACGTTCGGGCGCATGTCGTGGTGGGTTGGGGTGCGGGCTCAGGCGTCGCTGCGACGATCGGCGCGGTGACGTGAAGCGGATGACGCTGCTCTCCTTGCCATTGTCCCAGATTCGTTTTCGGCGCCGGCTCGCGTGCGCCGGCCTGCTGGCGCTGCTCGCGCTGCCCGCGGCGGCGCAGTTCCGGGTCGAGATCTCGGGCGTCGGCGCGACCCAGCTGCCGATCGCCGTCGTCCGCTTTCGCGACGAGGACAAGAGCAACCAGTCGCCCTCGGCCATCATCCGCGCCGACCTGGAACGCAGCGGCGCCTTCCGCATCGTCGATGCCGGCGGCGGTGCGCTCGACGAGACGGCGCGGCCGGCGATGCCCGAATGGCGCGCCAAGGCCGCCGACGCGCTCGTCGCGGGCTCGGTCGCGCGCCTCGCCGACGGCCGCTTCGACATCCGCTTCAAGCTCTGGGACGTGGTCAAGGGAAGCGAGATCGGCGGCCAGAGCCAGGCCGTCGACGCGGCCGACCTGCGCCTCGCGTCGCACCGCATCGCCGACTACATCTACGAGAAGCTGACCGGCGAGAAGGGCGTGTTCTCGACCCGCATCGCCTACGTCACGCGCGCCGGCAACCGCTACACGCTGCGCGTCGCCGATGCCGACGGCGAGAACGGCCAGGTCGCGCTCAACAGCGGCCAGCCGATCATCTCGCCGGCCTGGTCGCCGAACGGCAAGGAGCTGGCCTACGTTTCGTTCGAGCGCCAGAAGGCGGTCGTCTTCGTGCACAACGTCGCCACCGGCGAGCGGCGCGCGATCGCCGACTTCCGCGGCTCGAACAGCGCGCCGGCCTGGGCGCCCGACGGCGAGCGGCTGGCGGTGACGCTCTCGCGCGACGGCGGCTCGCAGCTGTTCTCGATCGGCAAGGGCGGCGAGAGCCCGCGCCGGCTCGCGAGCAGCCCGGCGATCGACACCGAGGCGCAGTACAGCGTCGACGGCCGCTATCTCTACTTCACGAGCGACCGAGGCGGCGCGCCGCAGATCTATCGCATGGCGGCCAACGGCGGCAATGCCGAGCGCGTGACCTTCAGCGGCGGCTACAGCATCAGCCCGAGCGTGAGCCCCGACGGGCGCACGCTGGCCTACGTCACGCGCAACGGCAACGCCTTCAGGCTGGTCGTCCTCGACCTCGCGACGCCTGGCGCGCAGCCGGTGACGATCACCGAGACCGGCGACGACGAGCATCCGAGCTTCGCGCCGAACGGGCGCCTCCTCATCTACGCCACGAAGCTGCAAGGGCGAAGCGTCTTGATGACGACCACGCTGGATGGGAAAATCAAGGCTCGCCTGCCGTCCCAGACGGCCGATCTGCGCGAGCCGGTGTGGGGCCCGTACGGGCGTTAGTCGCGGCCACGCGGCGCATTCGATTTTGAAACAGGCAAAGGAAGCAACACCATGAACACTCTCCACCGTCATCTCCTCACCGCCATCGCGGTCGCATCGCTCGCCGCGTGCTCGAGTGTCAAGCTCGACGACAAGCCTCCGGTCGAGTCGCGCAACGGCTCGGCCGTCGTGGCCGGCACAGGCACGGGCAGCGGCGCCAACGCGGGGTCGAGCTCGCAGACGCGGGTCGCGCCGGTCGACGCCACTGGACTGTCGAACGTCTCGATGTCGAACCTGCCGCGCATCGTCTACTTCGACTTCGACAGCTACGTCGTCAAGCCCGACTACCAGAACGTGATCGAGGCCAACGCCAAGGCGTTGTCCGGCGATCGCAAGCGCCACATGGCCGTCGAGGGCCACACGGACGATCGCGGCTCGAGCGAATACAACCTCGCTCTCGGCCAGCGCCGGGCCGAAGCGGTCGTGAAGTCGTTGACATTGCTCGGCGCCGAGCAGGCCCAGCTCGAGGCGGTGAGCTTCGGCAAGGAGCGGCCGGCGGTGCAGGGCGAGGACGAATCGGCGTGGGCGAAGAACCGCCGCGCCGAGCTCGCGGGCCGCTGAGCATGCGCGCGATGCGTGGCCGCGCCGCCGTGGCGGCGCTCTTCGTCGCGCTCGCGGCGTCGGCGTCGCTGCCGGCGCGCGCCGGCCTCTTCGACGACGACGAGGCGCGCCGCGCCATCCTCGACCTGAGGAAGCAACTCGAGGCCAGCAACGAGCAAGCTCGCGCACGCCAGGGCGAGCAGATGACGCAGATGTCGGTGCAGCTCGACCAGCTCAAGCGCAGCCTGCTCGACCTGAACAGCGCGATCGACGCGCAGCGCGCCGACAACGCGAAGCTGCGCGGCCAGATCGAGCAGCTCACCCGCGACGTCGCCGAGGTCCAGCGCAAGCAGACCGACCTGCAGGCGGGTGTCGACGAGCGCATCCGCAAGGTCGAGCCGCAGAAGGTCAGCGTCGACGGCAAGGAGTTCAGCGTCGACCCTGAAGAGAAGCGCGCCTTCGACGACGCGCTCGCCGGATTCCGCAAGGGCGAGTTCGACCGTGCCGCGGTCGGCTTCGGCGGCCTGCTGAAGCGCTTCCCGACCTCGGGCTACCGCGACTCGTCGCTGTTCTGGCTCGGCAATGCGCAGTACGCCAAGCGCGACTACAAGGAGGCGATCGCGAGCTTTCGCAGCCTCGTGAGCTCCGCGCCCGACAGCCCGCGCGCGCCCGAAGCGCTGCTCGTAATCGCCAACTGCCAGGCCGAGCTCAAGGACGCCAAGTCGGCGCGCAAGACGATCGACGAGCTGGTCAAGGCGTACCCGGGCTCCGAAGCGGCGCAGGCCGGCAAGGAACGGCTGGCGTCGCTGAAGTGAGTCGGCTTGTCATCCTGAACGCAGTGAAGGATCTCATCGCGCGCCGAGATCCTTCGCTCCGCTCAGGATGACAGCGGTACTCGAGGCCGATCTCGAGCGTCGCTTCGGTGGCCTGCGCCGGCTCTACGGCGACGTCGCCTATGGGCGGATCCGCTCGGCGAATGTCGCCGTCGTCGGTGTGGGTGGCGTCGGCTCGTGGGCTGCCGAGGCGCTCGCGCGCAGCGGCGTCGGCGCGCTGACGCTGATCGATCTCGATCACGTCTCCGAATCCAACGTCAACCGCCAGGTGCAGGCGCTCGGCAGCACGATCGGCATGGCGAAGGTCGAGGCGCTGCGCTTGCGCATCGCCGACATCCATCCGGGCTGCGTCGTCGCGACGGTCGAGGAGTTCGTCGACGAGACGAACTGGCCGACGCTGCTGACGCGGCCTGCCGATGCGGTGATCGACGCCTGCGACAACGTGCGCGCGAAAGTGGTGATGGCGGCGTGGGCGCGCGAGACGGCGACGCCGCTCGTCGTCGTCGGCGCCGCGGGCGGCAAGCGCGCGGCGGAGCGCGTCGAGGTCGGCGATCTCGCGGACGTGACGCACGATCCGATGCTCGCGTCGTTGCGTCAGCGTCTCCGAAAGCTGCACGAAGCGCCGCGCACCGGCGCATTCGGCGTGAGCTGCGTGTTTTCGCGCGAGCCCGTGAGCGGGCCGGCGACCGGCGAGGCGTGCGACACCGACGGCAGCCTCAACTGCCACGGCTACGGCTCGAGCGTCGCCGTCACTGCGACCTTCGGCATGGTCGCCGCGGCGCGGGCGCTCGATGGCGTGATCGCCCGCGCGCGGTAGCGCGACGACCGCGCTCGGCGAGCGCCATTCCGGCGCGACCGCCGTCACTTCGATCTCGACCAGCCAGTCCGGATTCACCAGGCCCGCGACCTTGACCGTGGAGCGCGCCGGCAGGTTCGGCTGGTCCTTGCCGCCGAAGTGGCGGCGATAGCCGTCCATGAAGCCGGCGAAGTCGATCCGGCCGTCCTTCGCCGGGTCGCCGACGAGGAAGATCTGCATCTTCACGACGTCCTTCATCTCCATCTTGAGCAAGGCCAGGCTCCATGCCGCCGACGGGCTGGAAGATGGCGGTCTGGAATTCGTGCTCGTGGCCGACCGCGAGGTACTTCCAGAAGCCCGAGCGCACGATCTCGTCGAAGCGCAGCGGCGTCGACGGCACCGGCACGGGCATCAGGCCGCCGCCGGGGCTCACGTCGTAGCCGCGGCGCAGGCTAGAGGCGTCGCACTTGGAATAGCGCGCAGCACCGTCGAGCCCGCCCCATTCGCGCCGCGCATCGATCAGCCG